>NZ_DASYDG010000018.1:0-87553 GCF_036499745.1 Pinirhizobacter sp. | reverse complement strand
GTATTTGCTTATGGCGTGATCATAAAACGAATTTGGCAAACCCCATACAGGGCGCGCACCTTTGCCTCATTCGATACGTAGGAAAATGTGCATGTCCACAGTCAATATCAAAGTCCAAAGGGCCGACCCGGCCCTGGTTGATGGGCTGGGGCGGCTGGGGGTGGCGACGATCCACGAGGCCCAGGGCCGCCGGGGCCTGCTCGCCAGCCACCTTCGCCCCATCTACGCAGGCGCGCGCATCGCCGGTTCGGCGGTCACGGTGTCCATTCCGCCCGGTGATAACTGGATGATCCACGTGGCCATCGAGCAACTGCACGACGGCGACATCCTGGTAGTGGCGCCCACCAGCGACTGCATCGACGGCTACTTCGGCGACCTGCTGGCGACCTCCGCCGTGGCGCGCGGCTGCCGCGGCCTGGTGATCGATGCCGGCGTGCGCGATGTCCGCGACCTTACATCCATGGGTTTCCCGGTGTGGTCAAAAGCAGTATTTGCCCAGGGCACGGTCAAGGAAACGCTGGGCTCGGTGAACGTGCCGGTGGTCTGCGGCGGTGAGTATGTCCGCGCGGGCGACATCATCCTGGCCGATGACGACGGCGTATGCGTGGTCCGCAACGAAGAAGCCAGTGAAGTGCTCGCCAAGGGCATCGACCGCGAAGCGCGTGAGGAAAAGGTCCGCGAGCGCCTGAGGAGTGGCGAACTGGGCCTGGACATCTACGGCATGCGCGAGCGCCTGGCTGCCAAGGGCCTGACCTATCGGTAACCGCGTGGTTGCCCACCGCTCGATCGCGGCACCGGCCGCAGCCAAAAGCATCCCCACTTACAAAGTAACCCGATGAAGATTTTTGACACACACACGCACGTCATCTCCCCTGATCCTTCGGCCTACCCGAAGGATCCGATAGGCGGGCATCAGTCGGAGTGGTCGCAAGCCCGTCCCGTGGATGCGGCCGGGCTGCTGAAGGCCATCGATGAAGCCGGCATCGCCAGGGCGGTGGTCGTGCAGGCCTCGACCGTGTACGGACACGACAACCACTATGTAGTGGATACCGTCCGCGCCAATCCGACGCGCTTCGTGGGCGTGTATTCGATCGATGCGCTGGCGCCCGACGCCGTGGAGCGCATCGACCACTGGCAGGCCCAAGGGCTTTCCGGTTTTCGCCTGTTCACCACGGGCAGCACCATGCCCGGCCAGTCCGACTGGCTGGGACACAAAGACTCCTACCCCGCCTGGGCCCACGCCGAGAAGCTGGACATCCCGGTGTGCCTGCAGATGACGATGGACGGGCTCCCAGCGCTGCGTTCGCTGCTGGAGCGCTTTCCCCGGGTGCGCGTGCTACTGGACCATTGCGCGCGACCGGACTTGTCCGATGGCGCGCCCTTCACCAAGGCGAAGGCGCTGTTCGACATGGCCAGCTTCCCGGGCGTGTTCCTCAAGCTCACCGACCGCACGCTCGCGGCGGCGGCGGCCGGCAACTCTACCCCAGGCGAATTCCTCAACAGGATCATTCACGTATTCGGCTCCGGCCGAATTGCCTGGGGGTCGAACTTTCCCGCGGCCGAAGGCGCCCTGCCGACGCTGGTCGCCAACGCCCGCCAGTCACTGGCCGGGCTTCCGGCGCATGACCAGGCGATGATCTTCGCCGGCACCGCGGCTTCGGTATACCCGGCACTGTCGCAGGCTGCAACCCATGTCTGACCCGGGAACACTCCGCACGGTACTGGCGACCTCGCCGCTTACCGAACCGCTCAAGAGCGGCGCGGTGGCCAGCGCCGGGCTCACGTTTGATTTCGTCGATGTGTCGCCGGTGCACAAGGCCTTCGCGCCGATGGTCCGCCACGAAAGCTACGATCTGTCGGAGCTGGCAATCGTCACCGCACTGCAGGCGGTGGCCTATGGCCGCCCCATCATCCTGCTGCCCGCCGTGGTGGCTTCACGCTTCCAGCGCGGTTGCCTGATCACGCGCCGTAACAACGGCGTGATGAGCCCGCAAGACCTCCCCGGCAAGCGAATCGGTGTGCGTGCCTACACACAGACCACTGGTATGTGGGTGCGTGCGCACCTGTCCGAGGACTATGGCCTTGCCACTGCCGCCATGCACTGGCTTACCCGCGATCCCGCCCATGTGGAGCAGTACCAGGATCCGTCTTTCGTCGAGCACGCCACGGATGACAAAACCCTTCTGGACCAGCTGCGCGAAGGCATCACGGACGCCGCGATCCTGGGCAACGACCTTCCCAGGGACGAGGAATTCACGCCCGTGATCGCCGATGCCGGTACGAAAGACAGCGCGTGGTACGACGAGCACGGCTTCGTGCCGATCAACCACCTGGTGTCGGCCAGCATCGCCGCCTGCGAGCGCGACCCGGGTGCGGTACGTTCAGCGTACGGTCTGCTGCTGCAGTCGTTCACCCAACTGCAGCTGCCCGCCGGAAAGCCTTCTCCGTACGCCTTCGGCTTCGACAAATTGCGCGGACCCGTGGAATACGTGATCGAAGCCTGCCTCGAACAGAACCTGTTGCCACGCCGGCTGGGCATCGACGAGGTATTTGGCCCGGCGGAAAAGATCCTCCGAGGGCTCCCCGCATGAACGACGCGATCGTCATGGTGGGACACTCAGCCTGTTGCAGCGCGCCGCACGTCCACCGCGTGGATGCTTCGAATCGATGAATAAAATGACAGCCAACGATATCCAGACGACCGTGCGCTCTCGCCGCCCGTTCTACCAGGACCTTACCTTCCAGGTCGTGGCCGGCATGGTACTGGGCGTCGGCGTCGGCGCCCTGGCGCCGGACATCGGCAAGGATCTCAAGCCGCTCGGCGACATCTTCATCCGGCTGATCCAGATGGTGGTGGGGCTGATCATCTTCTGCACGGTGACGCACGGCATTGCCAGCGTCCGCGACCTGGGCAAGGTGGCGCGCATCGCCATCAAGGCCATGGTGTATTTCGAGGTGGTCACCAGCATCGCGCTTGTGATCGGGCTGGTGACGATCAACGTGCTCAAGCCTGGCGTCGGCATGCACATCGACCCGGCGATGCTGCATACGGCAGTCACGGGCGCCAAGGAGACCACGCATGCGGTGCCCACCGGCTTTGGAGCGTTCCTGGTCAACCTGGTGCCCAGCTCCGCGCTCAATGCATTTGCCCAGGGGGACATCCTGCAGATCCTGGTGTTCTCAGTGCTGTTCGCCTGCGGGCTGGCTTCATTGGGTGAAAAGGCGCAGCCGGTATTGACCGTGATCGATTCCGTGCAGGCTTCGCTGTTCTGGATCATCCGCATGGTGATGAAGATCGCACCGATCGCGGCGTTTGGTGCCATCGCTTTCACCGTGGCGCAGTTCGGCCTGCATACACTGCTGCCGCTGGGCGCGCTGGTGCTCGAATTCCTGCTGACATGCATTCTGTTCATCGGACTGGTGCTCGCGCCGATCTCGGCTTACGCAGGCTTCAACCTGCTCAAGCTGATGCGCTACTTCCGCGAGGAACTGGTGCTGGTGCTAGGCACCAGTTCGTCGGAAAGCGTGTTCCCGCAGCTAACGGCCAAGCTAACGAAGATCGGTGTCAACGAATCGGTGGTGGGCATGGTGCTTCCCACCGCCTACAGCTTCAACCACGATGGTACCTGCCTGTACTTCGCCGCCGTCTCGGTGTTCCTGGCCCAGGCCACGGGCACCGCGCTGGGCTGGGAACAGCAACTTGGCCTGCTGGCGATCCTGCTATTCACGTCCAAGGGAGGCGCAGGTGTTGCCGGCTCCGCCATCGCCGTGCTCACGCTCACCCTGGCTGCCACCAAGACCATCCCCGTCAGCAGCATCGCCCTGATCCTTGGTATCCACCGGATTCTCTCGGCGTTCTTCGTGTTCACCAATATCGCCGGCAACTGCGTTGCCACCGTGGTCGTCGGCCGGTGGGAGAAGGCCGTCGACCAGGAAAAGTTGAAACAAGAACTGGACGCGGGCTACCAGCCCGCCTGATCCATCACATAGCAAGCAGTACAAACCTCGCGAAGCCGAAGGGCTCCGCGATCAGGGAGGGATTGTCCCAATGAATCGCATGACTTACATCGCCGTCGCACTATTCGCGCTGGCAATAGGCCTCACGCCCATGGTCGCTGCCGCGCAGGCGAGCACGCCTGTGTCCAGCGTGCCGGCCAGCAGCTCCAGTACCGCCGACACTGCGTCACCGGACGTGGATGAAACCACGACCAAGGCGACCGCCGGCTCGAAGGGCCCGTTGGCGGCCTGGGCGAAAACGCTGAGAGACGACGGTATCGTCCTGCGCAGCGGCATCATCGACCAGTACGCGCACAACACCACCGGCGGCATCTACCAGGGCCATACCAACGTCGGCCAGTTCAACATCGGTGCCGACTTCGACCTCGACAAGCTGATCGGCATTCACGGTGGCTCGTTCCACTTCACCGTGTACCGCGACTATGGCGAAAGCCTCAACAAGTTCGTCACCGGCACGTTCACCAAGCAGCAGTACATCTACAAGAACGAGTTCTACCGCTGGCACCTGGGCCTTTTCGCATACGAACAGAAGCTCATGGACGACAAGCTCGACATCGTCGCCGGCCGCCTGGGTACCACCACCTACTACGGGCACCTGGTGACCAATTGCCAGTTCGAGTCTGCCGATACCTGCGGCGAGCCGAGGATGCTGGTGTCCGAGGCCGGCTTCAGCCTGCTGCCGTCGGCCACCTGGGGACTGAACGTCAAATACAAGCCCACGGCGCATACCTATATTGAAAGCGGCGTGTTCGAAGTAAACCCGACCACCTCTGCCAGCAACGGCCTGGATTTCTCCATCGCCAACTCCACTGGCATCACGGTACCGGTGGAGTGGGCATGGGCCCAGGCCGACCCGAAGACCACGCGTTATCCGTTTGAACTGAAGATAGGCGGCTTTGTCAGCACGGCGCCGCTGACGGATCCGTACTTCAACACGGCCGGGCGATCCAAGGCCCTGTACGGCGGCTCGGCGCGCACCATCAACAGCAGCCGGGATGGCGTGTACATCATGGGCGACCGCGTGATCTGGCGCCCCAATGACGCCAGCGCGCGCAGCTTCAACGTGTTCGGCGGGATCGTGCAGCAGCTGGAACAGGCGGAGATCATGCGCCAGCAGGTCTATGCCGGCTTCGTCTGGACTTCGCCCTTCACGGCGCGTCCGAAGGACACATTCAATTTCTCGGTCTCCGAATTTGAACTTACGCCCCGCGAGCGGGCATTCCTGCGTGACTCGCGCATCAAGAAGGGTGGCCATGGCAGCAATGCCGCCCACCAGACAGCCTTGGAACTGACCTACGGCGTGCATATCGCCCGTGGCCTGGAACTGATGCCGAGTGTGCAGTACATCGTGCACCCGGATAATTCCAGCATCACCAATACCAAGATCCTGCCGAAGAACCTTTTCACCTTCGGCCTGAGCCTGCGCTGGGACATCGGCAGCATGCTCGGCTTCGAACGTGGACCCGCGGGTGACTGATTTACCTTCCCTGTAGAGCGGAAATGACGATGACGAAGAAAACAGCTTTGGTAGTGAGCGCGCACTCGGCAGACTTCGTGTGGCGCGCCGGCGGGGCGATCGCGCTGCACGCGGCAGCTGGGTGGGACGTCACGGTGGTCTGCCTTTCCTACGGTGAGCGTGGAGAATCGGCCAAGCTGTGGCGTAAAGACGGCATGACGCTGGAGAAGGTCAAGAGCGAGCGGCAGCGTGAAGCTGAGAATGCGGCAAATCAGCTAAACGTGGCCGATATCCAGTTCTGGGACCTGGGCGACTACCCGATCGCGCTATCGACCGAATCGCTGTTCCGGCTTGCCGAACTCTACCGCGCCGCCCGGCCGTCATGGACCATGACGCATTCGCGCCTCGATCCCTACAACGCCGATCACATGGCAGTCAGCGCCTTCGCCCAGGAGGCCCGCATCGTCGCCCAGGCGCACGGACACAACCCGGATGTGCCGGTGATCGGTGCACCGCAGGTTTACCTGTTCGAACCCCACCAACCCGAACAATGCGCCTGGAAACCGAACGTGATCCTCAATATCACCGAGGTATGGGAAAAGAAGCGGGCAGCCATCGAGTGCATGGAAGGCCAGGAGCACCTTTGGGAGTACTACACCCGGGTGGCGATGCAGCGTGGTGTTCAGGGCGGAAGGAATTCGGGCACGCCGATGACTTACGGCGAGGCGTATGAGGCTGTCTTTCCCTCGGTGGTCGGTGTACTGGGGTAGGCAAGGCGATACCTTCCGCACTTTGCGCCGGAGAGGTTAAGCGTTAAGTTGCGCTTCTAACCCCGCATCCTCCGGAGATCCCCGCATGCCCCGTGCCGTCCTGACTGGCCGTTCGCTTATCGCGCATCGCAAGTTCTCGCGTCTATCCCTTGCACTGGCGATGGCACTGGCAGCCGGCAGTGCGGCAGCCCAGCCGGCGCGCACCGACAGCGTGCCACCGCCCCAGGACACGCCTTACGCGGGAACGGTGGCGCTTCATGTCGATGCCAATGACACCGTGCAGGGAATTTTCCGCGTCCGTGAAACCATTCCGGTCAAGCCGGGCGCCTTGACCTTGCTGTACCCGCAATGGATTCCCGGCGACCATTCGCCGAGCGGCCCCATCGCGATGCTCGCCGGCCTCAAGCTCAGCGCCAACGGCAAGCCGCTTGCGTGGTTGCGTGACAAATACAACATGTACGCCTTCCATGTGGATGTCCCTGAGGGCGTTTCTTCCGTCGATGCAGAATTCCAGTATCTGTCCGGCCGCGCCGATGACGGTGGCTTCGAGATCACCGATCGCATGATGGACATGGAGTGGAGCAAGGTCGCGCTTTATCCCGCCGGCCATTTCTCCCGCGGCATCACGTTCGTTCCCAGCATGACCTTGCCGCATGGCTGGCAGTTCGGTACCGCCCTGGAAACAGCCTCGCAGTCGGGCGACACCACCACCTTCAAGCCGGTGACGTTCAACAACCTGGTGGATTCCCCGGTCTACGCGGGCCAGTACTTCAAGCGCGTGGACCTAAACCCGGGCGACAAGGGCCCGGTGCACCTGGACGTTTTCGGCGATAAACCCGAAGACATCGAGATGACACCCGACCAGGTAAAGGTGCATCGCGCGTTGGTGACGCAGGCGGTGAAGCTGTTCGGCTCACACCACTACGATCACTACGATTTCCTGTTCTCGCTGTCCGATCAGTTGGGCGGTAACGGCACCGAGCATCACCAGTCCAGCGAAGATGGCCTGGACCGGGACTATTTCACGGGCTGGAAGGATGGGGCGCCCGGACGGGACCTGCTTGCCCATGAGTACGTGCATTCGTGGAATGGCAAGTTCCGCCGCCCGGAAGACCTCTGGACGCCGAACTTCAACGTGCCGATGGCGAATTCCCTGCTGTGGGTATACGAGGGGCAGACCCAGTACTGGGGCTACATCCTTACCGCGCGGTCGGGTATCTGGTCGCCGCAGGAATTTCGCGATGCCCTGGCCATGACGGCCGCCAACTACGAACGCAACCGCGTGGGCTTCCAGTGGCGGACACTTACCGACACCACCAACGACCCCACGATCGCCCATCGCACCAGCCTGCCCTTCCGCAGCTGGCAGATGAGCGAGGAGTACTACAGTGGCGGCCAGATGATGTGGCTGGAGGTGGATGCCAAGCTGCGTAGCCTCACGCAGGATCACAAATCACTGGACGATTTCGCGCGCGCGTTCTTCGGCGTCGACAACGGCAGTTACGTCACCAAGACGTATACCTTCGACGACGTGGTGGCGGCCTTGAATGGCGTGGCCAAGTACGACTGGGCGAGCTTCCTGCATGCGCATGTGGACACACTCAATCCGCCCCTGGAAGACGGCATCGCCGGTACCGGCTGGAAACTGGTCTACACCGACCAGGAAAGTGCCTACGAGAAGCAGTACAACAGCCGGCCGGAACCATCCCGTCATCTGTTCAACTTCACCTGGTCGGTCGGCCTGACCATGAACGACAAGGGACAGGTGAACGACGTGCGCTGGGATGGGCCGGCGTTCAAGGCGGGTGTGAGTACCGGCGCCACGCTGGTCGCCGTGAACGGCAAGACCTACTCGAAGGATGTGCTGAAAGACGAGATCACCGCGGCGAAGAACGGCAAGGCGCCCATCGAGCTTCTGATGAAGTACCAGGGTGGTTACCGGACGGTCGCTGTGGATTACCACGGCGGCCTGCAGTATCCGCATCTGGTGCGTGTTGAAGGGACGCCGGACTATCTGAGCGAGATCATCGCGGCGCACAAGTAGGGGATCAAGAGGCGGTCTGCGAGCCGCCTCATCTCCATAACTTTATAATTTTACTTAGTTTTTGGCATTTTTGTTGATTAGCCGATGACTTAGGTTACCGGCTACATTCTTGATAAGGAGGATAAGAATTCATATGATGTGAGCCGTACCCGACACTTCGTCGAGATCGGTAAGACGCCATGACCCACGCGGCCGAAGAGAAACACTGGGCATCGCTAGAGGTGCCGTCGCATGGTGGACAGGTCCAGTACGCCCACGGCGACATTCACCAGCTGTCGCGCCGACGGGCAAGCAGCGGTGTTTACCTGCGTGTCATCGCAGAAGCCCAGGCTTTGACCAAGCCCGTGATCGCGGAGTTGGATGGCGTCGCTGAGAAGATCCTGCATCAGGCCGCCCATGCGTCCGCGCGCCGCGTCATCGAAGGTTATTGGGAAAAGAACACCTCGGTCATGGACTTCGTCTACGAACGCGGCAAACAGCTTCGCCCAGTCGCGCCGTCGGAGTTTGCGGAAGTTGTGGAAGCCTGGACCAAACTCTTCCACCGCGCGGGCGCGCAATTGGGGCCCCCTTACATCATCCAGCTCGAACGCGCTGGTTCGATGGGCTCATTGGCCCAGGTCTGGGATGACCTTGCCCGCACCATCGATACGGCGATGGAGTTCCCCGCAACGGCGCGTCACAACAGCGCTTCCGTGGCGGCACCCGCAGATCCCGCCGACGCCCGGCGCACGACGCTGCTCGCGCTGAATTGGCCCACGTCGATAGAAGTCGGGCGGCGGGCGGGCAGCACATCGCGCAATGTGGCCCAGTGGGCCAAAGACAAACGTGATGCCGGCCAGCTCCTCGGCGCGTGGTCTAGCTCTGAGCGCACCTACCGCCATCCAGGGTTTCAGTTCAACGATGATGGTTCGCTTCGGCCGGAAGTGCGCGACCTGCTTGCCACGCTGGCAGGGAATCCGGCTTGGTCTAACATCTCCGACGCCAATGGCTGGCGTCGAACCTACTGGCTCTACCAACCGTTCCGGTCACTGAATCGCCGGACCATGGCGTTCTGTCCGAACGTGCTCCATGCGGTCAACGACAATCCCAATGATGCGGCCGCGGTGCTCGACTCATACTTGTTGGACGACGCGCCAGAGAACCGCGTGGCCCGCACACCAGCTGATGTCTTCGCTGAGAATCCCCAGGCGGTCATCGCCTTCGCTCGCGCGGAAGTCGCGAGCGCCCTATCTCACACGGAAGTGCCGCCGGTACCGCATGACTGACGAGCTACTTGACCGGGTAAAGCTGCTTACGCTCTGGCCGCGTGAATTCGCCCGCGTGTTTCAGCCGATCTATGGCGACGTCCTCAGCGTTCATCCAGACCCTCCTGGCCGTTTCGCCCTGAAGAACGACATGCCTCGTGGCGTGATTGGCGCTGGCGGCTGGTACCTGGGCGATACGGTTGATGCGGCACTTTGGGAGAGCGTCCTGCGCGACGTCGAACCTGATGATGATGGTGGCGTCTACCTTGATCGGAGCGTACTTGCTCCCTACGCGCTGCAATGGGTGCGGATTCGTGCAAAAGGCGAGATCCTCCGGATGGAACACCCCGCGCGGCGTCATGTCGTCAACGCGTCCAACGTCCGCCTTAACGCGAAGTGGGACCAGCTGGTTGCCGAGGACATCTATCCGCTCACCCACGTAGCTGCAGGCCTGGTGCAGTTGCAGTTCCACTTCGGCTTGATGGAACTTCCCGGAATCTCGTGGCGTTCGCGGCAATCAGACGCGGGAATTGTCCATCTCTTCTACGACCCACCCAGTAACCGTTCGGATTGGGAGATGCTGGGCATCCCTGTTCCGCTAGCCAGTGATGACGGTATCCGGCTTATTCGCGATGCACTGACAGCTGCGAACATGGTCCTGTTGACCGATCCCGTATTGACAGGCGGCACACCTGATCCCGCCGCGCTCTAGAAATCAACGTTGCCGCTTACTTGTAGATTGATTCCATCGAAATCCGTCGCCACTTTTGCGACCGTTACTATGGAACCACGCGGCGTTGTCAGCGATCATCTTCCACGTCACCGGTGTACGCCGGTGACCGGGTGTCAGACCCCGTTTTGAAGGCCGACTACCGCAGGGCAATCCTGCGGTAGTCGTGGTTTCCCCGCCTCCACGGTGGGCAGCCAGGCGGGCGCAAGCCCGACCGTTCCTTCGTACGGGTCTGACCCTGGCTCGCCCGCCACCCACGTCTCGAAAGGTGGATGGCGGCCGTCCCTCGAGCCGGGTGGGCGGATGAACGCATGGAACGCGTGGAAGTGTTCTTGGCTGCCGGTCGCGCACCCCTCCTTCGCCGCGACCGAGGCCCACGGGCTCTCGCCGCCCGCATCGTTCATTCGCCCGATTCGTTTTTCAGCAAAGGGCGGCTTATCCCTTTTGCTTTGCTATCCACGCATGCACGTGATCTTCGAGCACGGGCAAGGGCACCGATCCGAGTTCCAACACCGTGTCGTGGAACGCACGCAAGTCGAACTTCGCCCCGAGCACCTGCTCAGCTTCATGCCGCAACGCCAGAATCCGCAGATACCCCAACTCATACGAGAGCGCCTGCCCCGGCCAGCTGATGTACCGATCCACCTCGTTGACGATCTCGCGCTGGCTTAGCGCCGTGTTCTCCGTCATGTAATCGATGGCCTGCTGTCGCGACCAACCCTCGTGATGGATACCGGTATCCACCACCAGTCGCGCAGCGCGCCACATCTGGTAGCTCAGGTACCCGAACTTCTCGTAGGGCGTGTGATAGATGCCCATCTCCTGGCCCAGGTATTCCGCGTACAACGCCCAGCCTTCCCCATAGGCGGAAATATAACTATCGCGGCGAAACGCCGGCTGGCCTTTCTGTTCGGCGGCCAAGGCCAATTGCAGCGCATGGCCTGGCATCGATTCGTGCAGGGTAAGCGCCGGCATGGCGAATAGCGGGCGCGACGGAAGATCGTAGGTGTTCACCATGTATGTATCCGCGCCACCGCGGCCGGAGGTGTAGTACGGCGCGATGTCCGCCGGCACCGGCACGATGGCGAAGCGCTGACGCGGCAACAGGCCGAAGAACTGGGCAAGCTTGCCATCCACCTGCTTGGCCACCCACGCGGTGCGCATCAGCAGTTCATCCGGCGTCTTCGCGTAGAACTGCGGATCCGATCGCAGGAAGGCCAGGAACTCAGGGAAGCTGCCCTTGAAGCCGCTTTCGGCCATCGTGGCCAGCATCTGCTGGTGGATCTTCGCCACCTGTTCCAGTCCGATTTTGTGGATGGTGTCGGGGTCGAGGTCCAGCGTGGTGTATTCGTGGATCTGCTGGCGGTACCAGGCCTTGCCGTCGGGCATGGCCTCGGCGGCCAGCGTGGTGCGCGCGTGGGGCATGTATTCGTCGTGGAAGAAGGCAAGCAGGCGGCCATAGGCGGGGATCACCTGTTCGCTGATCGTCTTGCGCGCCTGGGCCTCGAAGCCCTCGCGTTGCGCGGCAGGCCATGTGGCCGGCAAATTCTTCATCGGTTGAAAAAACGAGGTGGCGTCCGCGTCCTTCTGGTTGGCCACGGCGGCGATCGAGACATCACGACCGTCCAGCACGGCGCGCGGCACGGTGAAGCCGCGCTTCAACCCCAGGCGCATGTTGGCGATCTGCTGGTCAATGTAGGTACTGACCTGGCCCAGGCGGTCGAGGTAATGCTGCACGTCAGCCGGCGTATGCAGGCTGTCGCCCCCAAGCTGGTAGCCGACGTCCGACCAGAACGCCGAATCGCTGTTGAAAGGCATCTGCCACTGGCCGAAGCGCTGGGCCGCGGCGAGGTTGCCGATCTGGTCGCGGTAGATCGCGTAGTTGATGCGCGCGTCGGGGCTCAGGGTGTTCGGATCCACCTTGGCCAGATCCGCCAGCACATGGTTCCAGTAGGCCAGGCGGCGCATCTGGCTGGCGGCGTCCACATCATCCAGCCGGCCGTTGTTGGGTAGCGACTCGCCCGAACTCTGCACGCCGGCCTGGCCGGTGCGCCAGGCATATTCCCGCTCGTAGATGTGTTTGAAGGCATCGTCGCCCGCTTGCGCGTGCGCGGCGATGCTGGCCACGAGAAGAATACCGGCGAGGATCGGCTTCATGTCATCCCAAGGGAGGCAAGGAAAACCCGATCATCGCATGGCTAGTCCATGCCTCCGAACTGCACGCGCATGGCATCGGTGTAAGCGGCCACGTCGCGGCCGGGTATCGGGGTGAACAGCTCGCCCGTCCGGACCACCCCGGTCATGCGATCGGGGCGGAAATTTCGGAAGTCATCGCGCAGACGGCACCAGCCGCCCAAGGTCCAGGCACAACCCCAGAACGACAGGCATAGCGGTTCGAATTCCCGGTGCGAGGGACGGGCGTCCTTGTCCAGGTAATCGAAGGCGATCACCTGGCGGCTACCGATCGACCCGTGCAGCAGGTCGATAAGCTCACGGTGGGCGTCGCGTTCGTCGTCCTTGTAGAAGGGCGCATAGATCCGCGTACCGGCGGCACGCTCGCGAAGGTCCGGCGGCAGCACGGCCTCGATCTTGGCCAGCGCCGCCGATGCGCCGTCGGCCAGGCGGGACCCGGCGAAGGCGCGGGCGAAGCGCGTGCCCACCACCAGGGCCTCGAGTTCTGCTTCGGTGAACATCAGTGGCGGGATGTCCGCGCCCTTGCGCAGCATGTAGCCCACGCCGGCCTCGCCCTCGATCGGCACGCCGGAGAGCTGCAGGTCCGCCACGTCGCGGTAGATCGTGCGCAGCGATACTTCCAGCGTCTCGGCCAGCCGCCGCGCAGGCATGGCCGTGCGGCGGCCACGGAGGCTATGGATGATGAGGAAAAGACGGTCGGCACGACGCATGCCCCGATGATCGCCCGGAGGCCTTCGAACGGCTAGTGCGGAACGACCAGGCGGGTCGACGCCGCGCGGGGCTTGCCGGCCTTCTTCTTGTGACCGCGGGCGGCTTCGGGCTCCACCGGCGGCAACACCGGGTCGATCACGGTCATGCGGCCCAAAAGGGGCGCATAGGAGGCAACGATGAGGCGCATGATGCGGTTCATGGCGTACTTCCACTATGGCGGGTAACTCATGCTGCGCGCCCCCTGCTGACAGCGTCTTGTCAGCAGGAGACAATGGGACGGACATCCACAAGGCCTCCCATGAAGTCCATTTCCCTGATCCAGTTCCTCATCGAGGAAAAGCGCGCCGGTCATATCAACAGCGAGCTCAGCCTGCTGATCGAGGTGGTCGCCCGCGCCTGCAAACGCATCTCGGTGGCCGTGGCCAAGGGTGCCTTGGGCGGGGTGCTGGGCAACGCCGGCACCGACAATATCCAGGGCGAGGCGCAGAAGAAGCTGGATGTGATCTCCAACGAGATCCTGCTCGAAGCCAATGCCTGGGGAGGCCACCTGGCCGCCTGCGCCTCGGAGGAAATGGACGATCCGCAGCCCATCCCCGACGCCTACCCCAAGGGCCACCACCTGCTGTTGTTCGATCCGCTGGACGGATCGTCCAATATCGATGTGAACGTGTCGGTGGGCACGATCTTCTCGGTGCTGCTCTGCCCGGACGACATCGACGAGGTGCGCGCCGAGCATTTCCTGCAGAAGGGAACCGAACAGGTGGCCGCGGGCTACGTGGTGTACGGCCCCAGCACCCTGCTGGTGTTGACCTTCGGCCACGGCGTGCACGAATTCACCCTCGACCGTGAGCACGGCAGCTTCGTGCTTAGCCGCCGCGGCATGACGATCCCCGCGCAAACGTCCGAGTTTGCGGTGAACATGGCCAACCAGCGGCACTGGGAAGCCCCGATGCAGCGCTATGTCGGCGAACTGCAGGCAGGGTCCACCGGGCCGCGCGGGCGCGATTTCAACATGCGCTGGGTGGCCTCGATGGTGGCCGACGTACACCGCATCGTCACCCGCGGCGGCGTGTTCATCTATCCACTGGACGCACGCATCCGCGAGCAGGGCGGCAAGCTTCGCCTGATGTACGAAGCCAATCCCATGGCCTTCATCGTGGAACAGGCCGGCGGCGCCGCCACCACGGGACGCGAACGCATCATGGGCCTGCAACCTACTGGCCTGCATCAGCGCGTGCCGGTATTCCTGGGCTCGAAGGACGAGATCGAAGTGGTCACCCGGTACCACCTCGAATCCGACGACAGCCGCACCTGATTCCCCACCCGATGAAAGCCCTGCGCGCCCTGCCCCTCCTGGCCAGCTTGCTGCTGGCCGGCTGTTTTGGCCATGCCGACGTCAAGCCCGTCGCTCCTCCGCCGACACCGGCGAAAATTCGCATCGGCCTGGCGCTGGGCGGTGGTGCCGCGAAGGGCTTCGCCCATATCGGCGTGATCAAGATGCTCGAAGCCAGCGGTATCCACCCCGATGTCGTGGCCGGGACCAGCGCCGGCAGCGTGGTGGGAGCGCTCTATGCCAGCGGCATGGATGCCTTCACCCTGCAGGAGCAGGCCTTCTCGCTGGATGAAGCGAAGATCCGTGATGTCGGTTTCTTCGGCGGCGGCCTGGTGAAGGGCGAACTGCTGGAAGACTACGTCAACACGCTGGTCAACAAGCGTTCGATACAGGATCTGCGCATTCCGTTCGCGGCCGTTGCCACCAACCTGCAGACGGGCGATCGCGCCGTGTTCGTCAGCGGCAACACCGGGCAGGCGGTACGCGCTTCCAGTTCGATCCCCGGTGTGTTCCAGCCCACCGACATCAACGGCGTGCCCTACGTCGATGGCGGCGTGGTAAGCCCGGTACCCGTGGATGCTGCCCGGCAACTTGGCGCCGACATCGTGATCGCGGTAGATATCTCGGCCAAAGTCAGCCGCACGCGGCCGGAAGGCATGATGGGCGTGGTCGGGCAGTCGATCACCATCATGGGCCAGAAGCTCGGCGAACAGGAACTCTCGCGCGCGGATGTGGTGATCCGTCCGAAGGTGGGCCAGATCGGGCCCACCGACTTCGATGCGAAGAACATGGCCATCCTGGAAGGCGAGCGTGCCGCGCTGGCGGCAATCCCGGCGATCAAGGCGGCGATTGCGGCGAAGCAGGCGTTGCGCTCGTCTGGTGGCGCCAGCCCCTGATGGCGGGCAAGGTTATGAAACATTCGTATCCTTCGGACGTTCACGTTCGCCCGGGGAACTAGGTCTTATCGGCGGCAGGGATGTTAATCGAGAAGAGAACTGCTGCAATCTTCCAGCCGTCATTGGTGCGAATGACGGACCAGCTGATACGACCATGCCCGTTGCCTTGCGCGAGAACGTAGTCAAACGACACCGCGCCAACAGTGCCGTCCGTGTTGATGGTCAGGTTGCTAGTTTCATCTGGCTGGTTCTTTACTTCGTTTGGAACCGAGTCTTTGGCCGTATATGACGTGGTGCGCGGAATCGATTGCTTGGGATTCGCAGCGACAATCACTGCGTATGATTTCGCAGCGAGTGCGCTAATGACAGGAGCCGATTCGTTCAAATATAAAGACAGCACAGTGCGCGCATCCTTCTGCTTCACGCCTGCCTGATACTTTGAAAAAAGATCCCGGAGTGCGCGTATATCCTCGGTCGGCCCAGTCGACAATGCCACTCCATCGCCATGAACCGCCGCCGCGGATACAGGTGCTTTCTCGAAAGCCTGCGCATATCCGGCCACAAGTAGGAACGCCAAAACGCCAAAACGCTTCATGCGACCAATCCTTTAAGGGTAAGCAGGCTCCCCGCCTGCCTCTCTAGGACAAATGCGCGGTACTTAAGTTCATCCTGATCTACGGATCGAAGGACTAGTGCGTTTCCGACGCCACATTGGATTGAGTAGAACTTGCACCGCTGACATGTCGAGCTCGCTCCCATGTTTCTGTCACGGGAACGTCCTTGTACTTTGGCGTCAGTAGATGATCACCGAGCGAATGCTCTTGCCTTCATGCATCAGGTCAAAGGCGTGGTTGATATCCTCCAGCCCCATCGTGTGCGTCACGAACGGATCGATCTTGATCTCGCCGCCCATGTAGCGGTCGACGTAACCCGGTAGCTGCGAGCGGCCTTTCACCCCGCCGAAGGCCGAGCCACGCCATACGCGCCCGGTGACCAGTTGGAATGGACGGGTGCTGATTTCCTGCCCCGCGCCGGCCACGCCGATGATCACCGACTCGCCCCAGCCCTTGTGGCAACACTCCAGCGCCGCGCGCATCAGGTTGACGTTGCCCACGCACTCGAAGGAATAGTCCACGCCGCCATCGGTGAGGTCCACGATCACCTGCTGGATCGGGGTGTCGGGATAGTCCTTCGGGTTGATGCAATCGGTGGCGCCGAGCATGCGTGCCATGGCGAACTTCTCGGGGTTCACGTCGACCACCACGATGCGGCCGGCCTTGGCCATCACCGCACCCTGCACCACCGAAAGCCCAATGCCGCCCAGGCCGAAGATGGCCACCGAGGCGCCCGGTTCCACCTTGGCGGTGTTGAGCACCGCGCCGATGCCGGTGGTGACGCCGCAGCCGAGCAGGCAGACCTTGTCCAGCGGCGCATCCTTGTTGATCTTCGCCAGCGAAATCTCCGGCAGCACGGTAAATTCACTGAAGGTGCTGGTGCCCATGTAGTGCAGCAGAGGCTTGCCGCCGAGCGAGAAGCGCGAGCTGCCGTCGGGCATCACACCGCGGCCTTGCGTGGCGCGGATCTTCTGGCAAAGGTTGGTTTTTCCTGAAAGACAGAATTTGCACTCGCCGCACTCGGGTGTGTACAGCGGGATCACATGATCGCCCACCTTGAGGCTGGTCACGCCCTCGCCCACTTCCTCGACGATGCCACCACCCTCGTGGCCCAGGATCACCGGGAAGGCGCCTTCCGGATCGGCGCCGGACAGGGTGAAGGCATCGGTGTGGCACACGCCGGTGGCAACGATGCGCACCAGCACTTCGCCGGCCTTCGGGCCCCCGACGTCGATCTCTTCGATGGAAAGCGGTTTACCGGCCTCGAAGGCCACGGCGGCGCGTGATTTCATGGGCGTGATGCTCCGTTGCAAAAGTGCAAACCCAAAGTCTAACGCACCGCGTTGAGCACCAGCACCCGGAAGATCAACGCCACGATGCCCACCGCCAGCACACCGCCGGCATACAGCAACACGAACCAGCCCAGCCGCTTCCATATCGACGGTTTGGTCGCTGGCGTGTCCATCAGTGGTAACCCTCGTCGCCGGGCCGCACCTTGCCGCGGAACACCCAGTACGAAAGCGCGGTATAGGAAAGGATGATCGGCAGGATGATCAAAACACCCACCAGCGTGAATATCTGGCTGGAGTGCGGTGAGGACGCCTCCCAGATGGTGAGCGAAGGCGGGATGATGTTCGGGTAGATGCTGATCAACAGGCCCGTATAGCCCAGGAAGATAATGCCCTGCGTCAGCGCGAACGGCTGCCATTCGTGCGCTCGGTTCGCGCCGCGGATGATCCCCGCCACGCATGCCAGCACCAGCACCGGTACTGGCGCGAAGTAAATGAAATGCATGCCGCTGAACCAGCGGTCGGCGATGTACTGATGGCCCAGTACCGTCCACAGGCTTACCACGCCGATGATCGCAAGCAGTGTCAATGCGAGCGGCTTCAACATCAGGCGCATCCGGCGCTGCAGTTCGCCGTCGGTCTTCATCACAAGCCAGGCGCAGCCGGTGGTGGCATAAGTGAGCAACAGGCCAAGCCCGCAGAACAGCCCGAACGGTGACAGCCAGCCGAAGGTATTGCCGACGAACTTGCCGTCGACGATCGCGATGCCTTGCAACAAGGTGCCCAGGATCAAACCCTGGCAGAAGGTCGCGGTGGCCGAGCCCAGCATGAAGGCCAGGTCCCACAGGTGCTGTGTTCGCATGGCCTTGGCGCGGATCTCGAAGGCCACGCCGCGGAAGATCAAGCCGCACAGCATGGCCACCAGCGGAAGGTACACCGCGGGCAACAAGGTGCCATAGGCCACGGGGAAGGCCGCGTAGAGGCACGCACCACCGAGCACCATCCAGGTTTCATTGCCGTCCCACACCGGCGCCACGGTGTTGAGCATCACCTGGCGCTCGCCTTCACGGTTGAAGAAGGGGAACAGCAGGCCTATCCCCAGATCGAAGCCGTCGAGCAGGATATAGAGGAAAACACCAAGGCCGATGATCGCGGCCCACACCATGGGGAGGTCGATATGCATGGCCGCCTACTCGTCGATGGGATCGGTGGGACGGGACATCGGCCGGTGGTCGTAGCGCGCGCTGCCCTTGCCGGTGTCACCGTGCGTGTCGACATCGTGCTCGGGCGACGGGCCTTTGCCCATCAGCTTGAGCATGTAGTAGATGCCCGTGCCGAATACCAGGAAGTACACGATGACAAAGATCATCAGCGACGTGCCTACCTGCTGCGCCGACAGTGCCGATGATGCGTCTGCCGTTCGCAGCACGCCGTACACCACCCACGGCTGGCGCCCGGCCTCCGTGGTCACCCAGCCAGCCAGGAGCGCAATCAATCCTGACGGGCCCATCCATAGTGCGAACCGTTGCAGCCAGCGTGCTTCATAAAGCTTCTGCTTCGGCCGTGACAGCAAACCCAGCACGCCCAGCAGCAGCATCAACAATCCCATGCCGACCATGATCCGGAAGCTCCAGAACACGATGGTCGAATTGGGACGGTCCTCCGGCGCGAAATCCTTCAGGCCCTTGATCTCGCCATCCCAGCTATGGGTCAGGATCAAACTACCCAGGTGAGGAATTTTCACTGCGTAATCGGTGCGCTCGTTCTTCATGTCCGGCCAGCCGACCAGGTTCAGCGAGGTGCCGCCCTTCTCCGTTTCCCACAGGCCTTCGATGGCGGCGATTTTCGCCGGCTGGTACTGGCGGGTGTTCAGGCCGTGCGCGTCGCCCACGGCGATCTGGATCGGCACCGTCACCAGGATCATCCACATCGCCATCGAGAAGGATGTCTTCACTCCCGGATCGCGCCGTCCGCGCAGCAGGTGCCACGCGCCGCACGCCGCTACCAGCGTGGCCGACACAATGAATGCAGCCAGCGCCATGTGCATCAGGCGGTATGGAAACGATGGATTGAAGATGACCGCAAACCAGTCCACCGGGACGATCCTGCCGTCGACGAATTCATAGCCCTGGGGCGTCTGCATCCAGCTGTTGGACGATAGGATCCAGAACGTGGAGATCAGCGTGCCCACCGCTACCATCAAGGTGGCCAGGAAATGCAGCTTCGGGCCCACGCGGTTCCAGCCGAACAGCATGATGCCGAGAAATCCCGCTTCAAGGAAAAATGCAGTAAGTACTTCGTAGGCGAGCAACGGTCCGGTAACAGCCCCGGCAACGCGCGAGAAACCGGCCCAGTTGGCGCCGAACTCGTAGCTCATCACCACGCCTGAGACCACGCCCATGCCGAAGCCCACGGCGAATATCTTCGACCAGAAGTTGAAGAGCTCGCGGTAGACCTGTTTGCCCGTGCGCAGCCACAGGCCCTCGAGCACGGCCAGGTAGCTGGCAAGCCCGATGCTTATGGCCGGGAAGATGATGTGGAAGGAGACGGTAAAAGCGAACTGCAGCCGCGCCAGGGTAAGGGCATCGTTGGCGACGATCATGGCCGCGGTGCTCCAGGGCCAGCTTCAACGAGGATGGACGGCATGATGGCGACCCCATTTCGTGATGTGCCCAGCATACGCCCGACCCACCGCCGCGCACACGGGTGCGGCGTTTTGCGCTACCGGTGCACTGCGGCAAACTGCCCTGTCAGTGCAGTTTGAGCAACGGGCGCGTTCCCCGGGTGAGCAAGCCGCCCAGTATCAGCAGGCCGGTTTTCATCCAGCCATACAGCGCCGCCTGGTGCATGCGGTAAAGCGAGACATAAACCACGCGCGCGAGTTTTCCTTCCACCATGCGGCCGCCGAAGAGATCGCCGATAGCCGAGTGCGAAGCAAGCGACACCAGTGAGCCGTGGTCCTTGTAGATGAAGGGCTTCATCGGCTTGCCCTCGGCACGGCGGACGAAATTGGCGGCGAGCAGGCTGGCCTGCTGGTGGGCCGCCTGGGCGCGTGCCGGGACGATGCCGCTGCGGCCGTCGCCCAGCGGGCATGCCGCGCAGTCACCGAAGGCAAACACCGATGGATCGCGCGTGGTGGCCAGGGTGGCATCCACCACCAGCTGGTCGACGCGGTTGGTTTCCAGGCCATCGAGCTCGTGCAGGAAGGCCGGTGCGCGAATGCCCGCGGCCCAGACCACGATGTCGGCGGCGAAGCGGTGGTCGGCGCCGGCGTATACGGCACCGGCTTCCACCCGGCGCACGGGGCATGCGGTATGTACCTGGACGTCAAACTCCTCGCGCAGCCGCGTGGTCACTTCGTGGCCGATACGCTCGGGCAACGCCGGCAGCACGCGCGTGCCGGCTTCCAGCAGGATGATTTCAAGCGCGACTGTCTCCGCGTCGCCGGCGTAGTGGGCATAAAGATTCGCCGCATCGCGCAGTTCCGCGGAAAGCTCCACGCCCGTGGCACCGGCACCTACCACGGCCACTCGCACCGGCATGCCGTCGTCGCGCGAGCGCGCAGCGATGAAGCGATCACGCAGGCGGCGGCGCAGGGCCTCTGCCTGCTCGCGGGTATCGAGGAAGATGGCGTGCTCACGTACCCCGGGTGTGCCGAAGTCGTTGCCCAAACTACCCACCGCCAGCACCAATGTGTCGTAAGGCAGCACCCGCGCCGGCACCAGCTGCACACCATCCATGTCCATCTGCGGGGCCAGGCGCAGGCGCTTGTTGGCGCGATCCAGGCCGTCCATGCGGCCGTATTCGTACTCGAATCCGGTCCATGTCGCCTGCGCCATGTAGTTGAGCTCCTCACGCGAGGCGTCGAGGGAGCCGGCGGCCACTTCATGCAGCAGCGGCTTCCATACGTGGGTGAGCGCGGCATCCACCAGCGTTACCGCCGCCAGGCCGGGCTTACCGAGCTTCCCGCCCAGGCGCGTGGCCAGTTCAAGGCCGCCGGCGCCACCACCGACAATCACGATGCGATGCGGATTCCCTGTCACGCGAGGCTTCCTCCGGTTACATGGACCGGGAAACGCTAGCGCAATGCATGTAAGAAACTCGTCGTGTCAGTGCGGGAGCAATTCGAATTCCACCGGCTCACCGGTGGTGGACGAAGGCGACACCCACAACTGGAAAACACCCGGTTCCGCCACCGGCCGCGCATCGGCGCCTGCAAAGGTGAGATCGTGACGGGTGAGGGCGAATTCCACTTCGTGCGTGGAGCCCGCCAGGATCATCACCTTGGCAAATCCCTTGAGTTCACGCACGGGGCGCACGCGGCTGCCCACCTTGTCGTGGATGTAAAGCTGCACGGTTTCCTCGGCATCGCGCTCGCCGTGGTTGGAAACCTTGCAACGGATGGTAAGCACATCGTCCCAGCCCAGTTGCCCGGTGCTGACGGTGGGACGCGCATAGGCAAAGCGCCCGTAGCCCAGGCCGTGGCCGAACGGATACAGCGCCTCGTTGGTAAATTCGCGCCAGCGGGATTTAAAGGCATGCGGCTGGCCCGCGATCTCCGGGCGTCCCGTGCGGCGGTGGTTGTAGTAGTACGGCTGCTGGCCGGAATCCTGCGGGAAACTCACCGGCAGGCGGCCGGAGGGCGAATGGTCGCCGAAGACGACATCGGCCACGCCGGAGCCTGTCTGGCTGCCCAGGAACCAGGTCACCAGGATGGCCTGGGCATCGCGCACGGCGCCGTGAAGCGCCAACGCGCGGCCGTTGCGCAACAGCACGACCACCGGCTTGCCGGTGCTCACAATGGCTTCGGCCAGGGCTTGCTGCACCGCCGGCACCACGATCTGCGTGCGCGATTGCGCTTCGCCGGAATACACCTGCGGTTCGCCGATGGCCAGCAACACCACGTCGGCGGCCTCGGCGGCGGCGATCGCCGCGGCGAAGCCACCGGGCCGTTCCGTCTCGAAATCGCAGCCCGGTTCCACGCTCAGCATGCTTGCGTCGTCCAGCGCCTGGCGCAGGCCGTCGTCCAGCGTGACATGCCGCGCGGCATCGCCGAACAACGTCCAGCAACCTTCCAGGTTCTGCTGGTCGCGGGCGAACGGCCCGATCAGCGCAATACGCTGGCCGGACTTCTTCAGGGGCAGCACGTCGCCGTCGTTCTTCAGCATCACGATCGAGCGGCGCGCGGCGTCGCGGGCAAGCGCGGCGTGTTCGTCGCGAGTGGCATCGGCCGCTTCGCGCACGGCGTCGAGCGAGCGGTAGGGATCGTCGAACAGCCCCACCGTGTTCTTGATATTCAACACCCGGCGTACTGAATCGTCGAGCATCGCCTCGGGCACTTCGCCGCTGGCCACGAGGTCGGGCAGGTGATCGGCGTAGAAGCCGCTCTGCATGCTCATGTCCACGCCAGCGGTGAAGGCCAGCTTCGTGGCGTGGCGCGCGTCGGCGGCAAAGCCGTGGGCGATCAATTCCATGTCGGCGGTGTAGTCAGATACCACCAGCCCCGGGAATTTCCACTCACCGCGCAGCAGGTCGGTCATGATCTCGCGATTGGCTGAAGCCGGCACGCCATTGATGTCGTTGAAGGCACTCATGGTGGTGATGGCGCCGGCGTTGAAGGCGGCCTTGAACGGCGGCAGGTGCACTTCGTGCAACGTCTGCGGCGATATATCCACGCTGTTGTAATCCAGGCCGGCCTGCACCGCCCCGTAGGCGACGAAGTGCTTGGGCGTGGCCAACAGGCTGTCGGCAGCGGTGAGGTCCGGGCCCTGGAAGCCACGCACGCGTGCCTCGGCGAAGCGTGATCCAAGATAGGTATCCTCACCCGCGCCTTCGGCCACGCGGCCCCAGCGCTGGTCGCGCGCAACGTCCACCGCGGGCGCATACGTCCAGTGAATGCCGGCCGCCGTGGCTTCCACCGCAGCCGCGCGGGCGGTGCGTTCGGCCAGTTCAGGTTCGAAGCTGGCGGCCTCACCGAGGGGAATCGGGAACACCGTGCGCATGCCGTGGATCACGTCCGCGCCGAACAGCAACGGGATGCCCAACCGGCTCTCTTCCACCGCCACCCGCTGGGACTCGCGGCCCGCCGCGGCACCCACGCCATTGAACAGCGCGCCCACCTTGCCGGCGCGGATCTGCTCAAGCACCTGGGCGGCGTCGCGGGCGTTGGCCTCGGGATTTACCTCCGGCGCGAACGGACGCAGCGCGTCGGCGAAGCACCCCAGCTGGCCGACCTTCTCATCGATGGTCATGGAAGCGATGAGGGCGTCGATCTCGGCGGGGCTTTTCATTCGGCGGACGGACCTGCAAAAAAATGGCGCCAGCAAAAGGGGCGCGCTTGGCCATGCTCGCCTGGAGACGGCACGGGCGTAAACGTTTACGCGCATTAGATAGCTTTCGGAGCCCTCAATCAACCCAAAGCCCAAGGGGTCAAAGCCTAAGGGGTCAGAGCCGTAATCGAACCCTGCTGGCGCCTCCTCCCATAAATGACTCTGACCCCTAATGCTCGGGGTCTTGCAATGGTGGGATGTCGGCTATATGATTGAGTACACACTCACTTAATTAATGCCTCATGGCCCGTCCCCGTAGTACCGA
This sequence comes from Pinirhizobacter sp., assembly GCF_036499745.1. Classification (NCBI taxonomy): domain Bacteria; kingdom Pseudomonadati; phylum Pseudomonadota; class Gammaproteobacteria; order Lysobacterales; family Rhodanobacteraceae; genus Pinirhizobacter; species Pinirhizobacter sp. The sequence continues at coordinate 63,662 of NZ_DASYDG010000018.1, read as the reverse complement.
CAAGCGCAATGCCATTCTCGCCGCCGCTTCGCGGGTCATGGGTGAGCTTGGCCTGTCGGCGCCGACGGCGCGGATCGCGCGGGAGGCGGGGGTGGCCGAAGGTACCTTGTTCACCTATTTCGCCAGCAAGGATGTGCTGCTGAACGAGCTTTACCTGGAGCTGAAGGATGGCCTGCGGCTGGCCATGCTGGGCGGGTATCCGGCAATGGCAAGCCTGGAGGAACGGGCGCGCCATGCCTGGTCGGGGTATGTGGCCTGGGGCCTGGCCCATCCGCACGAACGCAAGGTGATGGCCAAGCTCACCCTGTCGGACAAGGTCACGCCTGAGACCCGGGCCACGGGCTCGGCGGCTTTCAACGCCATCACCGTGGCCCTGGGTGAGGTCACCGCCGCAGGTCCGATGGCGGCCCAGGGCGAACGATTCGTGGGAGCGATCATGACGTCGCTGGCGGACACCACGATCGAGTTCATGGCGGCTTACCCGGATAAGGCACCGGAATATGCCGAAGCAGGATTCCGCGCTTTCTGGCTGGTCGCCTCCGGCCATTGATCCATCCATTTCTTCCCTTCAATAAATGAGTGTCTAAACACTCACCTATCATCAGGAGTCATATCATGAGCAAGATCTGGTTCGTTACCGGCGCTTCCCGCGGCCTGGGCCGTGACATCGTCGAAAACCTGCTGGCGCATGGCGAAACCGTCGTGGCCACGGCGCGCGATGCCGCCACGTTGGATGACCTGGCCAAGGCCCACGGCGACGCCCTGCTCGCTACCCGCGTGGACGTTACCGACGCTACGTCGATCAAGGCCGCGGTCGAGACGGCCGTGGCGCGCTTCGGACGCATCGACGTGCTGGTGAACAACGCAGGTTATGGCGAAGTAGTGCCCTTCGAGCAGATGGATTCGGCTGAGTTCCGCTCGCAGATGGAGACCAATTTCTTCGGCGTGGTGGAGGTTACCCGCGCGGTGCTTCCCGTCATGCGCCAGCAGCGATCGGGGTTCATCATGCAGGTGTCCTCCGTCGGCGGCCGCGTGGGCACGCCGGGGTTGTCGGCCTATCAGTCGGCGAAGTGGGCCGTGGGCGGCTTCACTGAAGTCCTGGCGCGAGAGCTTGAGCCCCTGGGCATTCGCATCACCACGCTCGAGCCCGGTGGCATGCGCACCGGATGGGGCCAGCGCGCGCGTGGCAACCGCCAACCGGTGATGGCGGACTACCAACCTTCGGTGGGTGCGCTGAACGACATGCTGGCGCAGTACGTCGGTAACGAAACGGGTGACCCGACGCGCGTCGCCGAAGTGATCCGTCGGCTGGCCGACCACCCCACCCCGCCGCTTCACCTGCTGCTGGGCAGCGATGCCACGCGTTACGCCGGCGAGGTCGATGCCCTGCGCGCGAAAACCGGTGCTGCCTGGAAGGCGGTGAGCGAATCCACCGATTACACTTCAGGCCAGATCCCCGCCTTCCCGGAGTCCGTCGGATGAACATCCTGATCTTCGGCGCCACCGGCATGGTCGGCCAGGGCGTGCTTCGCGAATGCCTGCTGTCGCCGGAGGTCACCTCCGTTCGCGCCGTGGTGCGCTCCAGTACCGGCGTGGTCCACGACAAGCTTGAGGAAATCATCCATAGCGACATGTTCGACCTGTCGCCCGTGGCCAACCGCCTTGGCGGTGTGGACGCCTGCCTGTTCGTGCTTGGGGTATCGTCGTTCCGGATGAAGGAAGACGCCTACACGCGCCTTACCTACGACCTGACAATGGAAGTGGCGACGGTGCTGGACCGTCTGAACCCCGGCATGCGTTTCGAGTACGTATCCGGGGCCAGCACCGACAGCACCGAAGAGGGCAAGTCGATGTGGGCGCGGGTGAAGGGGCGCACCGAAAACGCGCTGCTGCGCCTTTTTCCCGGCCGGGCTTTCATGTTCCGCCCAGGCGTGATCCAGGCACTCAACGGGGCGAAGTCGAAGACGCCGCTGTACAACGCGATCTACATCGTGTTCTCTCCCCTTATGGGCCTGTTGCGCCGCGCCTACCCCAGGACCATCCTCGACACCGAGCGCGTCGGCCGCGCGATGGTGAATGTCGCGGCGCGGGGATTTTCCAAACCCATCCTTGAAACCGGCGACATCGCCGATGCGGCCGGTTAACCATCAACGCGGGTCGAACCCCGCCATGGAGACAAGCTATGCCAGTCACGGGAATCGGCGGTTTCTTCTTCCGGTCGAAAGAACCAGAAAGCCTACGCGCCTGGTACGCCAAACACCTTGGCATCATTGGTGAAGGCTGGTCGGGCTGGCAGCAACAGGCCGGCGTGACCTACGTCGAACCCTTCAAGCACGACACCGATTACTTCGCTGCCGACAAGCACTACATCCTGAACCTGCGCGTGACGGAGCTGGACGCCCTGGTCGCCACCCTTGGCGACGCAGGGATCGAAGCCATCACCAAGGACGAGTGGAATACCCCCGAGACCGGGCGCTTCGCCCGCATCCACGATCCGGAAGGCAACCCCATCGAGCTGTGGGAGCCTCCCGCCGAGTAATCGCGTGGCTAGAAGTGCACGGCCACGCGGAAATCCGCGCGCCAGCTGTCCTGGTCGGGAATGACCTTGGTGAAGGCATGGGCTGCGTCAAGGTTGAAGCTCAGCCACTTGCGATAATTCCACAGCACGCCCACACCCGCACCGGTGATCTGGCGATCCTTCGGAAAGGCTTGGTACACCGCGCCGTGGTCGGCGAACACATAGGCGTCAGTGGCACCCAGTGGGTGGTGGATTTCAAGATCCAGGTAATAACCCTTGGTACCGGCCACGATGCCACGGTCGTAACCGCGCACGCTGCCGACACCGCCCAGCTGGAACAGCGACGACGAAGGCAAGGTGTCTTTCGAGGTGAACTGCCAGCCCGCATCCAGACGCAGGGCGAACGAACCACCCAGCCGCTGCACGCCGTCGAAACTGCCGGTGGCGGTAAGGAACGAACCGCTTCCGGAAATCGGCTGGTCGGCGTTGAGATGGTTGAACTGCTGCACGAAGGTCCACTCGCGGCCTTCGACGCGGTGGTTAAGATTCACCCCGACTGACACGCCGTTGGTGGTGGTATCGGACACCGCCGTGCCAGAAATCGACGTATCGGATTTCGACTTAAGCAGCGACGCGGTGCCTTCGAACAGCCAGCGCTGGGTGGCGATGAAGGGCTGGGTCCAGTCCAGCGACATCACCGAGGAATGGCCGGTGATGTCCAGGTCGCGGAACGCACCGGTGACGATATCGATCTGGCTGCGCGAATAACTCACGCCGAGCCGGCCGTCACTGGGCGTGACGATGGCCGAATAAGACAACTGTCCATCGGTGCCGCCACGCGACTTGGCAATGTTCACATCCAGGCGATCGCTTACGCCGAAAAGGCCGTCCATATGTCCGGCCAGGCCCACGCGGGTGTTGCCGCTGGTATCCACGCCGGCATTGTCGACGAAGGCATCGAAACTGTAGGTCTTCGGCTCCGCGACATCGACGATCACGTCGGTCTGCCCGCGTTCGGTGCCTGCCTGCATCAACGCGGCCAGGGTGAGGTTGCTGGTGCGGTTGATGTACACCAGGTCGTCGCGCAAGGTATTGGCGTCCAGCAGGGCGCCAGGCTGGGCACGGATGCGCCGGCGCACGAAGGCCTCGTGGGTGCGCTTGTTGCCCTCGATGGTGAGCTTGCCCAGGTGGCCTTCCACCAGATCCACGTGCACCACGCCGCCCTCCACCGGCTGGCGGCTAAGCACCGCGCGCGCCGTGGTGACGTTGCGCTGGGTGTACAGGGCATTGACGCCGTCGACGATGGCGTTGAGTTCGCTGGCACCCACCGTCTTGCCGATGTAGGGCTGCGCCACCGCCGCCAGCGCGCCCTCATCAAGGAAGGCCGACTTGTTGAACTGCACGGCAGTGAGCTCGAATCGCACATCACTGCGAACGCCCGATTGGTTCGCCGGTGTGCCGGTGGGCAGCGGGTTATCCGAGCGGGCGGGCACCGGCGGCGCCTGGCGGTCCTGGTAGTACTGGTCGGTACGTTGCGCCGGCGTCTGTAGCGGTGGCGTGGTGGACTGGGCGAATGCTCCATCCACCGGGACGCCGGCAAGCAACAACAGGCAGGTGCAGGCTTGGGCCTTGCGATTCATCAAGATGAGGTTCCGGGACATCAGTTGGGGGCACCCAGGTTCACGGCGACGGGACCGTTCGACTGCACCAGGTCGTTCTGGCGATGGCCGTACTGGTCGGCCGGCGGCAGCGACGTATCGCTTTCGTCGCCATCGGTGGAGGTCTGGTTGGTGTGCAGGGTCAGCGTGCTTCCGAGATAGCGCAGCACGCTGTCACCGAGGAAGTCCAGCTCCGTGTTGGTATGGGTGGCGATGTAGTTCGGCGTAGTGATGTCGTAACCCACCGTGTAGCGGGACACGAAGGCATCGGACACCGTGGCCTTGTCCACCTGGTACAGCTGGAACTGGGTATCGGGTTCAAAGAACTGCACGTCGGCCTGCACCAGCTTCGGCGACACGTTGTTCATGTACAAGGTGGCCACCGGCGTGCGCAGCCACATGTCGCCCTGGATCGTGGCGTTGGGCATCGATACCGACGTTGCGGAGGTATCGAATACCGCCTGCACCGCGGCCAGGCGGTCGATCAGCCAGCTGTCGGCATCGCGCAGGTCTACCACGATCTTCTTCGCCACGCCGCCGTGGTAGCCGGTGAGCGTCATCGTCATCGGCTTGCCGGTGGTGGTCTGGATCACGTGGGCGTCGATATCGGCCGACGCCAGGTTCAGCCGTGTGCCGATGTGCGAGGTATCGAGCACGATGCCGTCGCGGGCGCTGATGGTGGCAAGGTCGGTGATCAGGTCACCGCCATGCACCGTACCGCCCGACGAATCGATGGCGATCGGGCCACCGGCGGTGAGCGAGGCGAAGTCGAGGTTGCGCCCCAGCGACAGATCGAGCTGGCCGGCGTTCTTGCCGTGGCCGAGGAACATGTCGCGGCCCGCCGTCAGCGAGACATCCTTGGTCACGTCGTAGTCGTTCACCGTCAGGTCGCGCCCGGCGACACCCGTGAGGTTGCCCGCCACGGTGACGTTGCCGGCGTAGGCGTCGCGGCCTGCCGTGGCCAGGACATCGCGGGTCACGACGAGCGTGTCCACGTGCAGGTCCTGCCCGGCCTTCATCACCGCGCCCTGCCCCACCGTGGCCGTGCCGAGGGTGAGGTCATTGCCGGCGGTGGCAGTGAACGTCGTACCGGACGTCGCGCTGCCGATATGCAGGTCGTTGGCGGCGGTAGCCGTCAGCGTGGTACCCGAAACCGCGGTACCGACGTCGATGCTGCCCGTGCTGGCGGTGGCATCGAGGGTGGTACCCGCCGTGAGCGTGTCCGCATCGATGTCCGTCTGGGCCGTGGCCAGGAAGGCATTTCCGGCATGCGCCGTGCCGCCGAGGATTCGGCCCCGCAGGGAGCGCAGGGTGATGTTGCGGTCGGCATCGAGTTCGTTGAAGGCCAGGTCGTCGCCCGCCGTGCCGACGATGTCCCTGCCGGCCGTCACCGTGCCGAGCGTCATGCCCAGGCCTGCGTTGAGCAGCGCATCGCGACCGACCGTCGCCGCGTCGATCGAGGTGTCGCCACCGGACGTTGCCACCAGGTCGTTGCCGGCCTTGATCGACCCGACCTTCAGCGACGTACCGATGTCGAGGTTCGCATCGTTGCCGACCGTGGTGGTATCCAGCGAAGCGCTGGTGAGCCCGGTCACGTGCAGGTCGTTGCCCACGTCCAGGGCTTGCGATGCAAGCGCATCGCCCGCCTTGATCACAGCGTCATGACCCACATGGCTCTGATCGAGCGTCATCGTGCTGCCGGTGGTGGCCGTCAGGTCATGGGAGACATCGAGCGTGTTGGAGGTCAGTGCATCGCCGGCGGTCAACTGCGCATCGACGCCGACCGTGGTCTGGTCCAGATCCATGGTGCCGCCCGACTGGGCCACCAAATTGCCGCCCACGTCCAGATGACCGGAGCCGATCGCACCGGCAGCCTTCACTGACGCATCCCCACCCACCGTACCGGTGGTCAGGTTGAAGCCGGCCGAAGACATGGCGTCGAAGGTGTTGGCCACCTTCAGGCTACCGATAGTGGTGTCGCCCACCGACGTGGTGGTCATCGCCGCGTTGCCGGTGAAGTCACCGAGCGTCAGCGTGGTTCCCGTATCGATCGTGGTGTTGCCGTCGACGCTCGCAAGGTCGATCCCCAGCGCCTTTCCGGTGGTTACGCCGAGCGTGCCGTGCCCGGTGAACTGGTGGATCGAGGTGGAACCTGTGGACTGGAGCAGGGTTGCGCCGGTAACGGTAACGTCACCCAGCGTGGCGTCGCCGCCGATCGTCGCCGTGGCATCGCCGCCCACCGTGGTGGTGTCGATGCTGGCGTTGCCCGTTACGTTGAGTGACGCGTTACGGCCCACACCCAGGGTGGTGATGTCGAGTGTTCCGGCGTGCAGGTCGGCGTCGCGCCCGGCGGTGAGGGTAGTGACGTCAAGCGTATCGGCATGGATCACGGCATCGCGGCCGATCTCGAGCCAGTCCGCCTGCAACAGGCCGATGGCGGCCAAGGTCATGTCACGGCCGGCGTGCAGGTCACCCGCGTCGATGGCATTGGCGGTGATCGCCAGGTCATTGCCCGTGTGCAAGCTGCCCAGCGTGGCCGTACCGCCGACACCGAGCGTGGTGTCGCCGGTCACGTTGGTGGTCACCAGGCCAAGGTCACCCAGTGCGGTCCCGTTGAGGCTTCCGCCGACATTGACCAGGTCCATGTTGACGTCGGTGCCGGAGAACTGGGCATCGCCACCGCTTTGCAGCGAATGCCCGGTAATGCTTCCCGTGGCCGTTTCCGTGATGGCACCGCCCGCGGTGATGTCCTGGGCGTTGATGTCGCCGCCGGATATGAGCGTTGCATCGGTGCCCGCACCCAGGGTGGTCAACGTGAGGTCGCCGCCGGCATCGATGCTGGCCGAACCGGCATCGGCAAGTACCGTGCCCACGTTGAACGTGGTCGCCGCGGTCGCGTCCACCGACTGGCCTGCATGGATCGACGAGCCGTTGATGGCGCCTGTACCGGTAAGTGTCACCGAGCCTGTGGTGGCATCGATGCTGCCGTCGATGAGGTCGGTGAGCATGGCGAGATCGATGTCGCCCGTGTCCGCCGTGGCAGTCAGGTATCCGCCGTGTACACGCAATGGGGAGCCGATGCCGGTGCCGGACTGAAGCAGCACGGCCGCTGCACCGCCCACCGTGACATTGGCCTGGTGGCTGCCGTCATCGGTGGCGATGATCGCCTTGCCGGCCTGGAGCGTTGCGCCGATGCCAGTGGTCGCTGAGCTGGTGGCGCTACCCACGGTGAGATCGCCCACCGCGGTAAGGTCTACCGGCCCCATGGCTTTCACGGTGCCAAAGGCGGCATCGGCACCACTGGAAGCGTTGAGGTAACCCGCGGTGGACACCAGCGAGGTGACGTTGAGGTCACCGCTGGCCACGACATCCACGTTGCCGGCGACATCAAGCGTGCCGATGTTCAGCGCGGTCGCATCGGTGTCATCCAGGCGCACAAAACCGCCGACGGTACCATCGACGGTGCCGGTGCCGGTGGAGAGCTGCAGGTATTTGCTGTTGTCACCGAGGTAACCGACATTGCCGCCCGCATCGAGCGTTATGCCGCGGCCGGTGAGCGCCAGGCCGTCGAGCGCCTGCTCGATATTGCCATCGGTACGCAGCACCATCTGACCGTTGCCACCGATGCGATCGAAGACGAGATCGTGGTTCAGGGCGCGCAGCACGACGTCCTGGCTGGCATCCGCTGCCAGCAGGATGCCGCCGATGTCGTAGGACACCGTACGCTCGGCGGTAGTCATGCCGCCAGTGGTGCTTGCCACGTTGCCGATGCTGCTGCCCGAACCCACCAGCATGGTGAGGTTGCCATTGGCCTTGATCACCGCCTGGTTCGGATCGGTAAACGTGTTGTTGATGTTGCCCACAGCCACCAGGCTTACGTCCTTGTCGGAAGTGATCCCGGCAAGGTTGAGGTCGCCATTGGCCTGCAGGTAGATCGAACCACCGGAGCCTGCCTGATTCGATGCCGCCACCGTACCGCCGGCGGTGAGGAACAGCGGTTGGGTCTGCCGCACCTGCACGCTCACCAGCACGCCATTGCCGTCGCGGACCAGGGTGATGTCACCCGGCGCATTGGCGGCGGCCAGGGCCGCGGCGTCGGCGTCGCTCACCGTGCCGTCGATCAGGTCGCTGGCACTGATGCTGGCGGTGTCGCCCAGCGCACCGATGTTCTTCTTGGCGGTCAGGGTGACATTGCGACCCTGGATGTTCGGCGCCGCACTGCCCACCGGCTTGTTGCCCGGATCGGTCAGCGCGGCGTTGTTCACCGCGCTGGTCAGCCAGCCTTCCTTCCAGAAGGCGTTGTCGGTGAGCGCGTCGACCTGCGCGGCATCGGCCACGTAGTTGAAGGCGGCTACTGGCGTGGTGAACTTGGCGGTGGTGGCGTAGTCCGTGCCGATCAGGCCCTTGAAGTAGGCGTCATAGGTGACGTAGCGGGCGGCCGCATAAGCCTGTACATCGGCGTCATCGGCAGCCTTGCCGAGCTCGGCGGAGGCCAGCGCCCGGTAGAGATCGAGTTTCGAGGCATTCAGCACGAACGCACCGTCCACCACCTGGCCATTGTCCATCAGGCCCTGGTACTGCGTGTAGTAGCCGTCGGCGGTCTGCTCGATACGCTGCTTGGTGGCAGCGGCGATGGCGCCGCCGTCGTCCGCCGTGGTGAGGTGCAGGGTCTGGCTGACCGTTTTCAGCTGGTCTGAAGACAGCGCCTGGCCGGAGGTAATGCCGGCGGCATCGACGATCGAGCCATCGGGCACGTCCACGTTCACCGAACCGCCGTCGGACTTGATCAGGCCGACCAGCAGGTCGCCGCCCGTCTGGCGGACGTTGATGTCGTTGAGGGCATCGAGGTTGACCACGCCATGGTCAACGCCATGGTTGGCATTGGTGGTGGAGTGGGCGGCGATCACCAGCGGATTGCCGCCGTTGATGGCCCCGCCGATGGCGCCGCCGGCCGTGAGCGTGATATCGCGGCCGGTGACGGACGTACCACTGCCGCCGGTGATGCTGCCGCCGGAACTAAGCGTGACATCGCCGTAGCCCGTGGTGGCGTTGCCTGCCGTGACGTGGTCGAGGTCGAGCGCCGTGGTGGCGGCGATGTTGGTACCCGCGGCACCGGCGTCCACCGACAACTTGCCACCGGTCATCACCACGTTCAGCGGATTGCTGGCATCACCGATGCTACCGGTGGCCGCAAGCGTAATGCCCTTGCTGGTAATGCCACCCGATACGCTACCGGTAATCGACCCACCACTGCCCTGCGTGGCCAGGATGCTGGTGCTGCCCGTCGGGTTGTAGATGTTGCCACCGAGTAGCACGCTGGAGGCCGAATTGATGTTGACCTGGCCCGTCGCGTTGCCCTGGAAATTGATGTGGAAGGTGTAGTCGGCCTTGACCGAGCTCGTCATGTTGAGCTGGGCGTCCTCGAAATACCGGTATTCCCAGACGCCGGCACCGGCGGCCTGGTCGGTCTTCCTGAAGCCGTAATGGCAGCCTGAGCCAAGGTCGTCGCCGCAACCGTGGTAGTACACATCCAGCGCCGACAGGTACTGTCCGTTGTTCACCGTTCCCAGGCTGGCCGACGCCGTGACGTGCTCGTCGAAGGCATCGTGGTCGGTGGAGCTGGTGGTAACGCCGCTGGAGATCAGCAGATAGTCCGGCGAGCTCACGGCGGTGCCCGAGGCATCGACGTACTGCCAGTTGGTGATGGTGTCGAGCGTCGGTATCGGACGCGACAGGTTCACCTGCTGCTGCCACTGGTAGCGCAGGCCCGCGGTGGGGTCGTACTGGATACCCTGGCCGTCGGTGGCGAAGCCGGTGTACTGCACGGCATTGCCCACATCCGTAGCACCGTTGGAGTTGGTATAGACCTTGGTGCCCGAGCCTTGTGTGTCGACGTACCAGAAGGTCTGGTAGATGGTGTTGCCGCCAACGTTGTACGTCTTGAAGTGGTCGGTGATCTTCAACTCACCCACCGCGTTGTTGCCGGTGTTGATGTCCGCCATCTGCACGGGGACATTGAGGTTGTTGTTCACGGTGACGTGGCCGTAGCCATCGTTGATGGTGATCTGGCCGATCGCCTTGGTGCTGATGATGCCGCCGTCCAGGGAGACAAACCCGCCACCGGATGCGTTGACGTTGTTGATCACGATGTGACCGGTATCGGTGTCGTACTGCACCAGGCCCGGTGAGCAGGTGGCGCCGCCGGACACGCACCAGGCGGACGTGGGCACGTCCACCAGGCCGTGGTTCGGCGTCTGCCCATCGATGAATGTCTGCACCTGCGAATCGAGCGTGATGTTGTACGTCGTCGGCCGGCCCGCGGTGATCTGGCTGTCGATGTCGATCCACTTGGCGTTCACCGCCACCGTCTGTGCGGTCAGGGCCGACGCCCCGGCCGTGGTCGTCGGGGTGGGATCGGTGGCCTGGCTGGTGCTGGTGGCCAGGGTATAGATCAGTGGCAGGTCCTGGTTGTGGAAGCTGAACGTCCCGGAGCTGGGATTGCTTCCGCAGGCGCTGTTGGCGTACGGCGCGCACTGGCCCAGGAACATCAGCGAAACGCCGCCGATGTTGCCGCCGCCGGCCTGGTTGTACAGCATGGACGAAAAGGCGCCGGCGTCGGTATAGGTGCCGTTGGGATTGTAGATGGCGTTGGCCACATACATGATCGCCTTGTTCGCGTCACCCAGGTCGATCTGGTACGGCTGGTAGGACGCCACCGGATCCGCACCGGAGTGGAAGGTGCCGTCGGGTAGGTATACCGCTACCGCGCCGTTGGGCACGAACTCCTTGATCTGCTGGGCAGAGATCGGCGCGAACTGGCCAACCGAACCGGAAGCATTGCTGATATCCACCAGGCCATCGAGGTTGGTGATGGTCCCACCCAGGAAGATCGCCGGGCCCTGGGTCACGCTCGAGGGCGTGTTGTTCACGGTGCCGGTGTAGCTGTTATTGAGGGTGATCGACGGGGCAATGTTGCTGGTGTCCCGGTTCACGTGCATCGCCGCGTCGGAGCTTTCGTTGGCGCTGCCTGTGAAGGTCACCGCGCCACCGCCGCCGGTCGGGATGGTGATGTCGTTGAGCACCAGGTAGTCGGCGCTGGCATTGGTGACACTGATCGACGGGCTGCCATGCGCATTGAGCGCGCCGCTGCCGGTGATGCTGCCGGCGTGCACGGTAACGTTGCCGCCCGCGGCGTACAGCGAACCCAGCGTATAGGCCGCCGTGGTGCCGCTGGTGGTGGTGCCCTTCAGGATATCGCCTACCGACAGGTCATCCGGGTTGCCAGTGACCGACCCCGGATCGGTACCCGTGGTCGAGCCGACGGTCGTGCCCGCCTGTGTGCCGTCGTTGACATTGCTGTTCTGCACGCCAACGCCCGTCGGCGCTGTCGGCGTGCCCTGGCCGGTCACGATGGGTACGCCGCTATTGCCGCTACTGTCGGTGTTGTCGGTGAGGCCCGCCAGGTGATTGTTGATGTAGTTCCACGGACTGAAGGTCGCCGAGTACGTGACCTGGACCGGTGCACCTGTGCTGTGCGTGAGGTTCCCGCTGGCGTCGATGGCAATGCTGCTGTCCGCATAGATGCCGGCGGTAACGTTGCCCGCCAGGACCAGCGTCTCGCTGCCGTCGGCGCGCGCGTTGCTGTCGTCGCTGGTGACCGGGATGAAGCCGAGTTCGTAGCCGTGACCGGTGCCTTCGGCGCTGACGCTATTGGTACCGCGATAGCTTCCCAGGCTGATATCCGCACCGCCGAGCACATTCGCGCCGGCACCGATGGTGGTGGTGGCGTTGCTGTGGATGGTGGTGTTGGCCGAGCCCGTGGCGATGGCGATCAGGCCGATCACATACGACTGCCCGATGGTGTCGGCCGAGAACAGCGAGGGGATGAAGCCCGACGGATCCATGCCGGCGGTGAGGTTGATCTGGCCGAAGCCAAGTAGCATCGCGTTGGTGCCGACACCCACCGACTGGTTGCTGGTGATCGTGGTGGACGCCGAGGAGTCACCCAGCGCACCGCCACCGTAGGTGTGCGTGAGCGCCGACTGCGTGGTGGTGGACTGCGTATAAGTGCCGATGCCGATGTCGCCGTTGGTCAGCAACTTGTCGTTGTCGCCCACCGTGGCGTTGTTGGTCAGGTTCACGTCGAGCGAGTCGCTGGCACCCGCGCCCGCCACCGCGCCACCGGAATCCAGCGACACCGTATCGTTGGCAAGCACCTGGCTGCTGGCGCCCAGGCGAATGCGCCCCGGGTTGGCAAAGAGGTCGGTGCCGCCGGTGTAGGTCAGGCCGTCGTACTTGGTGGCCAGCTGGTCGGCCATGCCGCTGTCCAGGCCCGAGACGATCGTGGTGGAACTGCCGATGCTGGCCGTGGACGTGCCCGAAAGCGTGGTGCTGTTGTCGGCCGCGGCGCCGGAAAGTACGCCACCGCCACCGCCCTGTACCTGCTGATGCGTACCGACGTTGGCGAACACATTGCTGCTGCCGATATCGACGTAGCCGGTGGCATAGAGTTTCGCGTTGCTGCCCACGGTGGCATTGACATTGTTGGTCGCCGTGCTGGAGGCGAAGGCACCACTCATGTTGGCGATGCCCGCGCCCACCGCGTTCACTTCAACGGCATAGTTGTCGTTGTGCAGCGCGCCCATCTCGATGGCTGCGGCATGCACGTTGGCGCTGTCGCCGATCGAAGCTGTGGTGGTTGTGCTGTTGGACGTGCGCGCCACGGCCGCGTTGCCTGAGATCACGCCGCCGCTGCCAGCGGTGGCGTCGCTCTCGTTGTCATCGGTGCCCAGGGCGGCAATCGCAAGATCGCTATTGCGATTGGTCGCGGAGGTGTTCGAGGCACCGAGGCCGGCGACCGTACTGCCGGAAGCATCGGCGTCCGCCGCGGCCGCGCCGATACCCACCAGGCCCGCTGCGCCGGCGGTGGCCGAGGCGTCCTGGTAACTGATGTTGTTGGCGCTGATGGCGATCATGCCCATGGGCAGATGCACACCCGTGCCCGTGGTGGCGCTGACCTGTGCCGCCGAGGTGGCCTTGGCCACGCTGGCGTTGGCACCAAGCAACAGGCCACCGGCACCGCCCACGGCTTTGGCGCGTACGCCGCCGGTCGTGGTGGCGCCACTGGTGGCCGCCAGGATCGTGGCACCGGTCGTGGAAAGCGTCGCACTGTCGTCCACCAGGGTCGTGACATGGGTACCGGCATCGGCCGTGGCCACCGAAGCACCGATGGAAACACCACCGGATACGGCCACGCCGAAGGCATCGGCTTCCACATCCGGCTGGTCCATCGCCTTCAGGCTGATGGAGGTGGCAGTGATGTTGGCGCTCTTGCCGATCGTCGCCGAAATGGTTTCGTCATCGCTCGCATTGGCGTCGGCGCCGTTGGCGGCCAACAGGAGGCCCGCGGTAACGGCGGTTGCCTTGGCGGAACTTGCGCCCTGGCTGGTGGCGGAGATGCTCAATGCGCCGCTGTTGGTGATGGTCGTGCTGGCCGCGATGCCTGCGTTCACCGCACCGTTCTTCTGCGCCTGCGATACCACCACGCCGGCAGCCGCGCCGCCGGCGACCAGGCCGCCGCCACGCGCCGCTACCGCGCTGTCGTCCTCGGCGGAGATATTCACCGCGTTCGAACCGTGCCCGGTGACATCGGCGTCAAGGCTCGCGTTCACCTGGTTGTTGAGCTGCGAGATCGACACCGCCGCGCCCAGGCCCACGAGACCCGCCGCACCCTGGTAGGCGCTGGTGGCCACGCTGTAGCTGCCACCTTCCGCGCCGGTCGGCGAATACGCCGTGGCTGTGCCGTTATTCGCCTTGGCGCCGACGTCCACGGTGCCCGTGGCATTGATCGTCGAACTGCTATCGACATGGGCACCGATGGCCTGGTTGACCACGCTGAAGCCGATCGCACCGCCCGCGCCGAGGAAGCCGCCGCCGGCCAGGTTGCCCACCACGTTGGTCACCGAGGTGGTACCGGTGCCGGTGACATTCAGGCCAGCCGTGGTGATGGAGGAATTGGACACCAGCGCCTGCGTGCCGTCCTGCGTGCGCTTGAGCTTGTGGTTGCCGTCGAGCAGCGACACCTTGCTGGCGGCATTGATGGTGGCCGCGTCGCTGTCGCTGAGCTGCCCGCCCATCTGCTGGCTGCTGACGTTGGACGAACCGCCGAAGCTGTTCATCGACGTAAGGCTGCCGTTGCCGCCCTTGTCCAGTTCAGAAATCGGATCGTCGCCGGCATCGTTGCCGGTGAGCGAGCCGTTACCCACGATCACCAGGCCAAGCGCGCCGCTGATGCCGGCGTCGGAGCCCAGGGCGCCCGACACGGTCGTCATGTCGATGGTCTTGTTGCTGACAGCGGCAACATCCACGGTACCCGCGGACTTGATCGTGCTGTCCAGCACGGAGGCGGCCACATTGCTTTCCAGCAACACCACGTTGGCAGCCGCGCCCACGCCGACGCTGGCGGTGGAAAGTGCGGCGCTGGCGGCGTTGGGCACCAGATGGATGTTCTCCGTGGCATGCACGTTCAGCGCCTGCGCACCGGCGTCGGTTCCGCCCTGGTCCAGGCGAAGCTTCTCGGTGGTGGCCTTGGTGGTATTGCCCACGATGGTGAACGAGGCCATGCCGGCGATCGCCGGACCGCCCGCACCTGCGCCACTGACCATGGTGCTGCCGAGGTTTACATCGGAGGTGGCGTTGACGCCCACCGCGCCGCTGGTATGCACCACGGTATCGCCGGCGGTGCTGCCCAGGTTCGCCTGGGTGGTATTGGTCGAGGAAGAAAGCAGGAAGGTACCGGCCACGGCCACGCCGCCGAAGGCACCCGCGCCGCCGATCATGTTGGCGTCGGTCTCGTCGTGCGCGCCGATGGCGAGCGAACCGGTGGTGAGCGAGCCACCGTAAACGTTGGCTTCGGTATCGGCGTTGAACACATTGGCCACGCCCGTACCCGCGCCGCCGACAAGTCCGGCGGCCAGGCCCACCACGGCATCCACGCTGCGCTGGCTGGCTTCGGCGATAACGTTGGTGGCGCCGCGGCTGGTCAGCGTGGTGTTGGTGATCTCGGCCTTGGTGCTGCGATTGAAGGTGTTCACACCCACCGCGCCGGTGGCGGCGACGTCGGTCGCACCGGCGGCCACGCCGGCCACGAAGGCGGCATCGTAGGCGTGGCTGCTGGCACGCACGTCGACACTCTGCTGGCCGCCCGCACCCGTGTTGGACTGGTTGATGTTCGCGCCGGTGATATAGGCGTGGGTGCCGCCGCCCAGCACGTTGGCGTCGGCCATGGCGGTGATGGCCGCCGAGCCAAAGGGATCGAAGGCCACCGCGGCGCTGACGCCAAGCGTGGTCACTGCCTGCGAGGAAGCCGCATTCACGGCCAGGCCCGTCACCATGGCCTGGGTCTGCGAAAGATCCGGGTTCACATAGTCGGATGCGTCATGGATCTGGGAAACGTCCAGGTCTGATGCATGGGCCAGGGTGCCGCTGTTGACGGCGAGCGTGTCGGAAGCATTCTTGGCCAGTGCATTGACGCTGGAACCACCATCGATATAGGCCGAGGTGCTGTCGTTGAGGTAATTCACCACCGCGCCGATGCCCAGGCCCACGGCGTCGGCACTGATCCCCAGGCTGCCGGCGAACACGTCCACGCCCTGGCGGTTGACCGCCAGCACGCCGATGTTGTCCTCGGCGGTGACATGGGCGCCATCGGTAATGTCAGCCCGGATGGTGGCCGTGGAGATGTTCACCGCGGCCGAGGCCGCGCCGCCCACCTGTCCACCGCCCACGCCGGCGGCCAGGGTCTGGATGTTGGCGTCGAGCTGGTGCGCCGGGTCGCTACCGTCGGCGTTCGGGTTGGTGCTGGTAGCCGAGACGGTGATGTCCCTGGCGTGCCAGGTGCCGCCGCTGAGCTCGGCGATGGTTCTGGTGCCGATGTCGTTGACGGCGATCGAAGCACCCACGCCGGCACCGGCTGAAGCGCCGATGGAGCCTGCCATCGAGAGGATCTTCGCGTCGTCCGTGGCCTTGATGGTGGTCACGTTGCCGCTGCTGTCCACGTCGTTGCCGGTGGCACTGGCATCGATGTCGTTGTCGATGGTGTTGACGGTAAGCGCACCGGCCAGGCCAAGCCCCTGGCCGCCGGAAGCGGCGGCGGCGACGGTCTGGATCACCGCCTGGGACATCGCTTCCACGTCCGTGCTGCTGGAGGCGTCCAGCGTGGAGTTGCTCAACGTGGCATGGGTGATGTTGGTGATGGTGTTCACGGTGGAGGCCGCGCCCACACCGGCACCTTCGAAGCCGATGGCCAAGGTGCCGGCGTAGGCGTTGATCGCCGCGCTATCGGTAGCCTTTACCGTGAGATCGCTCATGGTGGCGCGCGCGGCGCTGTTGTAGCCGGTGATGCCGTCGACGGTTGCCTGTGTGTGGTTGCCGATGACATTGGCACTCACGGACACGCCCACGGCGATGTCACCGGAGACCGCGCCGCCCACGGCCAGGGCGTTGATGGAGCCGGTGGAACCTGCGCCCACGTTCACCGCACCGGTGGCCTTCAGCGTGCTGTCGCTGAAGGTGGCCGACGTGTTGGCGCCGATATTCTCCAGCGCGAAGCCCGCACCGGCGGCTGCCTGCGTGGAGACGGCGATACCACCGGCCAGGGCATTGATGGTGTTGGAATCGTTCGCATGCACGCCAAGGCTGGCAGTGCTGATGTCGCTGCCGGTGATGGTGGCTTTGGTGTAGGTATCGCGCAGTGCATCGGACAGGCTGCCGATGGCGCCGGTGTCCTGCAGGCCGATGTCGTTGATGGCGAGCGAGGCGGTGAGCGCCACGCCGTCGGCACCAGCCACGCCTACCGCGGCGGCGTTGATGGTGCCGGTGGAACAGGCACTGGCGGAAACAGACGCCGTGGTGGCATCGCAGCCGGCAGCCGTCGCCGTGCCCGTGGTGGTGACATTCGCGTTGGCGATGGTGGCCGAGGTCTGGTTGCCGATCTCGTCGAAGGCCACTGCAAGGCCCGCCGAATCACCGCTGGTGGAGATGGAGATCGCACCGGCCAGGGTGTCGATGGTGGCAGCGTTGTCGGCCTTGGCGGAAACCGTGGCGCCGTTGAGCGTCGTCGTGGTGCTGGCGGCCGCCGCATCGCCGATGGTGGCCGAGACGTTGTCGTTGATGAAATTCGCGGTAACGGAACCTGCGCCGGCGAAATCGCCGTCGGAGGCGCCAATACCGGCAGCCAGCGCGAAGATGCGCGTGCTGTCCACGGCGTTCACGCCGATGTCGCCCGTGGTGCTGGTATTGCCGCCAAGCAATGACGCTGCGTAGGTATTGGCAATGCTGTTGTAGGCGAAGGACAGGCCCACGGCATCGCTGCCGCCGGACAACGCCCCGGATACGGCGAAGATCGCCGAACCGACATCCCCCTGCTCGGCCAGCGAGCCGCCGCTGAAGTCGATCACATCGGCGATGGACTTGCCATTGCCCGTGAGCAATGTGTCGTAAGCGGCCACCGGCGCGCCGCCGATCGCGCTAACGGTCACGTCGCCGTGGCCGTCACTGATGGTGGAACCGGTGATGGTGGCTTCGTTGTCGTTGTGGATGGTGTTGAAGGTGAAAGCGCCGGTGAGCTCCAGGCTTTCGTCGCCGGCGGACAGCGCACCAGCCACGGAGGCCGAGGCGATGCGCGCGGCGTTGAGTGCTTCCACCGAGGTATCGCCGAACCCGTCCAGCGTGCTGCCATGGATGCCGGCGGTATTGGTATTGCCGATATCCGTGTAGGTAACACCGATGCCCACGCCCTTGCTGCCGCCGATGGCGAAGGCGCCGCCGCCGGCGCCGATGTCGGTGTGGTCGTAGCTGGTGACGTTGACCGTCGCGCTGTCATCCGCTGCGGTCAAGGTCGAGTTGCGAATGTCCGCGGTGGTGCTGTTGCTGGCGGTACCGATGGAGAACGAGCCCGCCACCGAACCGCTCTTCTGGTCGCTGTTCGCGTTGTAGGCCAGGCCCAGGCCCAGGTCGACGATCGATCCGCCCGAGAGCGCCTGGACGGTAACGTCACCAGCGTGGGCAGCGGTGACACCATCGAGCCACGCCTGCGTGTCGTTATCCATGAAGCTGTACGCGACGGCACCGGCGATGCCGGCGCTGGCCTTGCCGTCGGTCTTGGCCGTGGATAGCGCGGCCGAGCCGCTGGCGCTGATCAGGTCCGTCTGGTTCAGCGCGGTGACGTCGATGTCCGAGGCGTCACCTGAGTTCCTGTCGATGGTGACACCGGTGATGAACGCCTTGGTATCGAGGTTGCCGAGGCCGACGGTGGCGCTGCCGGCCACAGCCACCGCGACCTTGGGCTTCGATTCGCTATTGCCTGCGCTTTCAGTGGCGCCTTCCTGCTTCTGGCCGGTCTTGAGCAGATCGCCAAGCACGGGGATCTTGCCCAACAGGGTGTCGATACCGAAGCCGCCGGTGCTGTCGTCGGTCTTGCCCTGCGTGGTGGCGAGGAAATCCGGGCTCTGGTCGTTGGAGAGCGACTCGGGGGTGTCATCGTCGGTGCTGGTGCCGCCAGTACCGCCCGTTCCACCGGTACCACCGGTGCCGCCGGTACCACCGGAGGCGGGCTTGTCGCCCTTGGCCTGCGCGCCGGCAATGGCGATGGCGCCACTGCGGCCATCGGTGGCCGCCTTGACCTCGACGCTGTCGGCGTGGATGCCGGCCGTCGGCCGCACCGTGGCGGCGGGCGCGCCGGGGTCGGCTACGGTGCCGTCGGCGCTGTTGTCGCCGATGTAGGCCTGGGTATCGGTGGTGAGGTTGTTGATGGCGATGCCCACGCCGACACCCACGCTGGTGCCCTGGGCGATGGCGCCTGCGATCGACCACACGCCCACGCCCTGGTGGGCGTCGACGTCGACGCCGCCGGCGGTGACCTTGGCGGTATTGGCGATGGAAGCGTGAGTGGCGTTGTCGATGTTCGCCATGGCGAAGATGACATTGCCCGAGATGCCCGAACCACGGCCGGCCGACGGCGTTACCACCACCATCTGCTGGGTGTCGTTGGCCTCCACGTTCACCGCGGCGGCCTGGATGGTGGCCGCATCGCCGATACCGGCGGTGGTGTTGTCGCTGTAGTTCACCAGGTTCACGCCGCCGCCGACGGAACTGGCGTCAGTGCCGGTACCGCCGGTGCCCTGCACCTTGAGCAGGTCGAAGTTGCCGGCGATGTCGATGGTCTGCACCGTGGTGTCGGCGGTCACGCCCAGCGAGTGCGACCAAGCCAGAGATGCGTCGTCGATCGCGGTGCCTTCGGCGTCGTTGCCGAAGGCGGCCGTTGCCGTCCACGCGGCATCGGTGCTGGCCGTGGCATGCAGCGAAGCGCCGCTGCCCACCCAGGCGGTGTTGTCGTTGCCGAGCTGGAAGTAATTCACCGCTCCGGCAATACCCACCTTGTCGGTCTTGGAGGTGGCGTTGACATAACTGGCTGCCAGCGGCGCACCGTTGGCTTTCAGGTCGTCGTAGATGGTGCTCAGGAACTCGGGAATGTTGGCGAAATCATCCAGGCCCGAGGTGCTGGGCAGGTCCCAAGGCACCGTCACTTCGCTGCCCAGCCCAATATTCAGCGCGGTGACGCTGGCGTTGCTGCCGATAGTGGCCGAGCCGTCGTTGTGCACGAGGGTGACATCGATGGCCAGGCTTCCCGACACGTTGGCGCTGTTGTCGTCGCCGGATTCGGTTTCGGTGCTGGCGCTGGTCTGGGTGCCCTTGCTTTCGATCAGCGACTGCACGGCCACGTTGCCGGAAGCCACGACCTTCGCGTTGGGACCGATGGCCGCGTGCGAACCCTGGTCGGCATCGATCAGCGACAGGCCAAGGCCGCCGCGGACATAACTCTTGTTCTTGTCGGCGTCTTCGCCTTCGGGTGTGGAGCTTACGGGGGTCTCGCCCTCCTGCTTGCCGACTTCGGCATCGGCCTTAAGGAAGTAGTCGCCGAGTTTGCCTTCGAGCCAGGCAATCAGGCCGTCACCGCCGGAGGATACGACCTCCTTCGGATCGGTGTCCTCAGCTTCCGTACCCACCTTGGTTTCCGTGGTCACCGACATCTTTTCGGTGGTCGAACCGCTCACCACCGTCAGCGACTTGATCGGGTTGGCGACGCTGCCGAGGTTCGCATCGCTTTCTGCGCGGGCGTTGGTGTCGACGAACAGCAGCGCGGCGTTGGCGCCCACCGGACTATTGCCGGTGGCCTCCACCTTCGATTCGATCTCGTAGCTGGCGCTGTTGCGCGCCAGCACGCTCACATCCTGGCCGGTGATGCTCGCGCCCGAGGCGATGGTGGCCTGGGTGTCCACCATGACATTGCCGACCACCGCGGAGGCAGCGACCGCCTTGTCGCCCGACACTTCGGAGGAAATATCCAGGTCCGAGCCGTGCAGGGCCTTGATGGTGACGTTACCCGAGGCGTTGATGCTGGCGCCGTTGGCGACCGAAGCCTCGGTGGTGCCACGCACTTCGCCATAGATCGCCGCAGCCAGCACGGGGCTGGAGCCGACGCTGTTCAGCGCCGAGGTGGCGGACTTCGACTGCGACAACGCCTGCACGGTGACGTTGCCGGTGGCGTTGATGTGCGCGCCGGACTGCACCTGCACTTTGGCAATGGCGTTGGAAGCAACCACGCCGAAGGGCAACGATGGCAGCCCGATGTTCACCACGCCTGCGGGCAGCAGGCCGTCGAGGGTATTGATGGCCTGGTTGAGATCGGAGTAATCCGCCGTGGAACGGCTATTGGCCGACAAGGAGACGTTCTTGCCGGTGATCGTGCCCGACACCGTGATGCCGGTGGTCGCGGTGGACTGGCCCGAGAGCACGGTGTCTTCGGCATCGGCGGTCAGGGTGATGTCCGATACCGCGTTGTTGCCGCTGTCGGCCGACTTCAGCGTGCCGGAAACGTCAATGGTGGCGGCGTCCAGGTGGATGCCCTTGTCGTCGGCAACCACGGTGATGGCGCCGTCGTCACCCACGTTCACAGCTGCCAGGCCCGTGCCATCGGCACCGCCGGTGACGAACACCGTGCCCGAGGCATCGATCGCCCGCGCCTGCACGCGTACGCCGGAGGTGGTGTTGATCGTGCCCTTCAGGCTGACATCGGCATTGCCGTGGTCGATCGTGCCGTTGAGCAGGGTGTCGGTCACCGTGCCGCCGCCGTTGGCGCCCTCGGTGTAGAGCTTGTTCATCGTGGCCTGGCTGGGCGTGGCGATGGCCAGCGCGCCGGCGTTGATCACACCCGTGGTGCCCAGCACGAAGCCGTTGGCGTCGGCGAAGAACACCCGTCCCGCGCCCTCGGTGCTGCCCAGGACGCTGCTGACCGTGCCGTTCACCACGGCCTGGTTGTCCACCAGGTTCACCAGGTTCTCGGTGCCGGTGGGCAGGTGCAGGTTCACCTTGTCGCCGCCGCCGACAGTGAAGTCCTTGAAGGTGTTGAAGGCGGTCTTGCTGCCGTTCTTCGCCACCGTGTTGACGTCGATGGTGGTCGCGTTGGTCTGGGTGATGTTGGTGGTGCCGGGCAACCTGTTCGCCGAGACCGTCACCGTCGATGCCGCCCACGCTGCCGGTGCGCCCAGGCTGAGGGCGCTTGCCAGGGCTACGGAGAGCTTTCGCAAGGGGTGCGAGCCGATGCCGGTGGCCTGGACTTCGCGCAGCTGCGAGGAAGCACCCTTGCGGGCGACGTGCGATGACGAACTCGACATATCGGTAGATCCCCTGTTGGCGCCGAGGGAGGTTGCCCAGGCACCGGTTGACGGGGAATGCCCCGTCCGCACATGTATCGAAGGCGCCCCTCGCGGGGCACCGGAAACTTCAGTTGATCGTGTTGCTGACCGGCTGCCGGCGATCCATCCGCACCGAAAGCCGCTGGACGTTCTGCAGCGACGACAGGTGCGCATGGATGGCGGCGAGGTCGCCGCTGGCGTGCAGGGCCTGCAACGGCTTGCCCTTCATGGCCGCCAGACGGGTGGCGTCGACCACCTGGAAGCCGTCCAGCGTGCTTGATTGGCCCGAGGCGGCCTGCACGTGCAGCGTGCGGGCTTGCAGCAGGTCCAGTTGGTGCAGGCGCGCGGTGAAAGCGCGCGTCTGCTTCAGGCTGACCTGGAAATCGGTAAGGAACTTCACTGCATTGGTCAGCACCGTGGATTCACTGCCATCGGCATTGAACAGGTGCGCGCCTTCCTCGGTACCCAGGCCCGCGAAGGCCTCGTCGATACACACGGTGAAGTCTTCCCCGCCGTCCTTCTCGGCCAGCACGAACGGGTAGCGGCGGATGAAGGCCGGGATGTAGGCATCGACCGCCCAGCCGCCGTCATCGGCAACGAACAGGTTGTCGCCCTGGGACAGGCCCAACAAGACGGCTGGCTGCTCGGCGCCCGGGGCGCCGGCGAAAACGATCGGATAGTCCAGGCTCGCCCGCTGGAACTCGGCCGCTACCAGCGGCACGGAGTTCACCCCGCGGGCGAAGCCGAAGCCCACCGGGGCCGGGGACAAGCGCAGCTGCCGGTGCGCCACGCGGTTCAATTCCCGCGGACGGTCATAGATAAGTAGTTGCTTCACAAGATTCCCCCTGAAGAAAATGTGAACTGTGTCACACATTGTCGGGGTGGGCGTGACCGGGCGTCAATCCGAAATATTCCGGACTGCCCTCCTCCCTCAATGGGGACCCCAGCGCTCACTCAAGGTCCTATAAGGGGATGCGCAAAGGCTCCGGAAAAGACGACACGGAAGCCACGGGCTTGGAGTAACCTCTTCCCGGCAGGGGGAAAATGACATGCGGATGGGCGAAAACGTCATCGCGCCGACGGCCGTGCAGCCGGGCGAGGTGACCCAGTTGCTGCGGCTGGCCGAGATCGGCGAGCCGGCAGCCATGGATGAACTGATGCGCCGGATGTACGGCAGCCTGCGCCGGCTGGCCCGGGCGCAGCTGCGCCACGAGCGCGGCGACTGCACGATGAACCCCACCGAGCTCGTCAACGAGGCGTACCTGCGGCTTTTCCACGGTGGCAAGCTGCCGGACGTCGCCGATCGCGGGCATCTGATCGGATTGGCCGCCCGCGCCATGCGCCGGGTGCTGATCGATTCGGCCCGCCGTCGCCACGCACAGAAGCGGCCTTGCGCCCTGGACCGCACCGGCATCACCCAGCTTGCCGACAACCTGGCCGAACAGGCCTCGCCGGACGAACTGGATGACGCCCTGCGCCAGCTGGAAGCGCTGGATCCACGCCAGGCGAAGATCGTGGAGATGCGTTTCTTTGTCGGCCTGCGCGAAGAGGAGATCGGCGCGGTGCTGGAAATATCGCCGCGTACCGTGCAGCGCGAATGGCGTATCGCCCGTGCCTGGCTGCGGCGGGAGCTGTCCGCCGCCTAGGGAGCGTTTGCGTACTGCGTGAGCAGATCAACCGTGCCCTCGCGCATGTCGCGCATGCTGGCATTGAGCGTGGCTGGATCCATGGCAACCAGTGGATCCATGTAGCGCTGGCGGATGGCCTGGGCCTGGGCCGTCTGGTGCAGCCTTTCAAGTATCTCGAAAAGGCGCGTGGCGCTTTCCAGCGTGTGCGCGTCCATGGTTCCCAGCACGCGCTGCCGGTTGGCCAGGGCCTGGGCGTGGACGTCGCGGGCAGCGGCGAGTTCGCCGGCCTGGGTGTGGATACGGGCGATCAGGTCGAGGGTGCCGAAGGTGACCGGGTGGTCCATGCCCAGGGTGCGCCGTTGGGCAGCAAGCGCCGCGGTGGCCAGGTCCAGCGCCTGGGCATATTTTCCCTCGTGCGAGAGGAACCCGGCCAGGCTCGCCTGGGCGAACAGGGTATCGGGGTGGTCGGGCCCCAGCACGCGCCGGCGCGCCTCCAGGATCGACCGCTGCAGGGTGGTCGCGCCAGCCCAGTCGTCGGTGCGGGTGAGCAACCGGACCATGGTGGTCATCGATCCCAGCGTGTCCGGCTGGTCTTCGCCCTGAGCCTGGCGTCGTACCCGGATGATGTGCTCCAGCAGTGGCCGCGCTTCGTCGAACTGCTCAAGGCGCACCAGATTGGCGGCGACCAGGTCTTCGTCGCGCAAGGTGGCCGGGTGATCGAAGCCGAAGCGGCGTTCGTGCGCGGCGGCCACCGTGCGCGCCAGCGCCAGTGAGCGTTCGTACTCGTTGCGATAGTTCAGCAGCGAGGCCAGGGTGGCCTCGGCATCGAGGGTATCGGGGTGGTCGGGACCAAGAGCCTGCGAGGACACCGCCGCCAGCGGCTCGATGATGGCGGTAGCCTCGTCACGGCGGCCCAGCCGGATCAGGGTGGCCACGCGCTCGCGCCGAAGCTGCATCAGGCGTGGATCAGATGCCGGAAGTTGGGACGACAGGCGGCCATCGAGGGCCTCCTGCGCGGCGAGCGCGGGTATCAGTTCACCGCCATCGGCCATGGCGCGGGCGCGGCCCGCCTCGGCGGTGGTACGCAAAACATCGTCCGGCCCAAGCGTCTGCGCATTGGCGAGGGCGGCCTCGAAGGCAGCGCGTGACTGGCCGAACTGGCCCGAAAGATCCAGCGCACGGGCCAGGTCCACCCGCGCCGACAACACGGCCGGGTCGCCTGCCGGAAGCAGGCGCGTTCGCACGTCCAGCACCTTTTGCAACTCACGTACTGCATGACCGTAGCTGCCGATGGTCACCAGCACGCGCGCCAGCGACTGGCGCAGGCTCGCGCCCAGCAGCGGTTCGTCGGCGAAGCGGCCGTCAATGGCGTCCAGCGCATGGGACACCACGTGCACGTCCAGCGATTCGCGCGCCAGATCGCTGAAACCCAGACCGGAAATCACCGCGGCGCGATCCCCCAGTTGCCGGCGTTCGCCGTCGGCCAGCCCATGGCCCATCGCATCGATATCCACGCCTTCGAGCATCGATTGCTCGAAGGCCACCGCGCGTTCGAGTTCATGCTGCCGGCGGGTGGCCAGGCGTTCCTGCGTGCGCGCCTGGGCCAGTTCGTACAGTGACACGCCCAGACCGGTGACGATGGACACCGCCAGCAACGCGCCAGCGGCCACGCCAAGGCGATTGCGGCGCACGAAACGGCTGGCACGGTAGGTGGGCGTGGCCTTGCGCGCATGCACCGGCCGGTGCTCGAGGAAACGGCGAAGGTCTTCGGCCAGCTCATGCACGCCGGCGTAGCGGTCTCGCGCCTGCCGGCGCATGGCCTTCATCACGATAGTGTCGACGTCTGCCGGCACCGGCGCGCGCGCCGCCATCGAATCGGCATCGCCACGCGGGCTTCGGCTCGGTGGCGGGAAGTCGCCGCTGACGATGGCACTGGAAAGATGGTGCGGGGTCACCAGGTCCTGGAAGGGCCGGCGGCCGGCCACCAGCTGGTACAGCACTACGCCGAGTGAATAGACGTCCGCCGCGGTGGTGAGGCGGCGCTTCTGCACCTGCTCGGGGCTGGCATAGGCCAGGGTGAGCGCGTCGCCGTCGCCACGCTCGGTGTCCGGGGCGTCG
Organism: Pinirhizobacter sp.; assembly: GCF_036499745.1. Taxonomy (NCBI): domain Bacteria; kingdom Pseudomonadati; phylum Pseudomonadota; class Gammaproteobacteria; order Lysobacterales; family Rhodanobacteraceae; genus Pinirhizobacter; species Pinirhizobacter sp. The sequence goes on along the minus strand of NZ_DASYDG010000018.1, from coordinate 37,987 downwards.
TTGAGCATGCGCGCGATGCCGAAATCCAGCAGCTTCGGTTCACCGTCCGGGGTCACCAGGATGTTCGCCGGCTTGATGTCGCGGTGGATGATCAGGTGGCGGTGGGCGAACTCCACCGCCGCGCACACCTTCAGGAACAGGGTGATGCGCTGGCGCAAGGTAAGCGATTTTTCCTCGCACCAGTCGTCGATGCGCTCGCCCTGCACGAACTCCAGGGCCAGGAACGGGCGGCCGTCGGCCAGCAGGCCGCCATCGAGCAGGCGGGCGATCCCGGGATGTTCCAGGCGCGCCAGCAGGTGGCGTTCCTGGGCGAAGCGCTCGAGCAGCGCGGGAGAATCCTCCGCGGCGGCATTGAGGAATTTCAGCGCCACCTGCTGGACGAAGCCGCCGTCATTGCGCGAGGCAAGGTACACCACGCCCATGCCGCCCTCGCCCAGGCGTCGGATGATCTGGTAGTGGCGCGGCGCGGCGGCCTGGGCGCTAAGGCCCGAAAGATCCACGGGATTTTCCAGCGCGTGCGGCAGGCCGGCGGTCACCTCGATCGCATCGAGCATCCAGCCCACTTCGGCGATCAGCGCGGCATCGTCACCGGCACGCTCGCGCACGAAGGCCATGCGCTTGCCTGGCGGTAGTTCCGCCGCTGCATGCGCAAGTTCTTTCGCCCGCCGATAGCGTTCGTCGTTGGCCCCGTCCATGCCGCCCCCTGGCCCAGGGGGCAATTATAGGCACGAGCAGGCTATGGGGTCTGCACCGGGGCGAAGGTGCCATCGCCCTGCAGCATCAGCAGCTGCCCGGAGCGGATGTCGAAGCTCATGCCGGTGAGCTTGAGCGCCCCGGATTCCACACGCTCGGCGAGCCACGGGAAGGTCATGAGGTTGCCCAGCGACAGTTTCACCGTTTCGTATTCGCACTCGGTATGGACGTCTTCAGGCGCACGAGCCAAAACGCGGAACTTGGCCGATTCGGCAATGCGCATCCATGGCACAAGGAAATCGCCGCCTTGCGCAGGCGGGCCATCGAGCAGCACACGGATGCCACCGCACATGGCGTGGCCCATCACGATCAGATCCTTCACTTCCAGCACGCGAACGGCATATTCCAGCGCCGCGCTGGTGGCATGGAAAGCGGTATCGGGCTCGTAGGGCGGAACCAGGTTCGCCACGTTGCGCAGGATGAACAACTCACCGGGCTCGGCGTCGAAGATCATCGTCGGATCCACCCGGCTGTCCGAACATGCAATGACCATGGTCTGCGGGTTCTGGCCTTCGTCGGCCAGGCCTTCGAAGGTCTTGCGGCGCTCAGGCCATTGGGTGGACCGGAACCGCGCGTAGCCGTCGAACAACTTCTGCATGGGTATTGCCCCGCGTCGTGAATAAAGCCCTGTCATGTTACGCCGATCAGCGTGCAGGCGACGTTCGCGACCGTACGGAATATCCCTCGGTGGCCGATGGCAGGCGGCGCGGGCGGCGCGGGCGGCGCGGGCGGCGCTATGATGCGCCAACCTGCCCTGCCCGCCGGTCATCCCATGCGCTGGATCCTCGCTGCCTTCACCGCCCTGATGGTGCTCGTGTGCTTCACCACGAAATCACCCGGGTTGCTCGGCCTTTGCCTGTTCCTGGGTTTGGCCGGGATCATCGCCACGGCACTGGCCTTCGCCCAGGAGCGCATCGAGGGCAACGCCAAGCCCGAGGTGCTCAACGCCTACGAGATGAAGAAGCTGCGCGATTCGATCGCCAAGCCGCCGGTGGAAAAACCCTAGGGCCGGGAATGGGGAGCCCGTCCGGTGAACCGATCCAGCCTATGTTTAACCCGTGTCAAAAAAAGGGCCGACGCGGCGCCGCTCTCATAATCGTTATCGACCCAGCGCATCGTATGCGTCCGTACCCTCCGCATCCGGTCGTGACTCAAACGACTGCCAGCCATTCGTTCGAATGTACGAGACTTCATCGGCGGTCACTGGCGTAAGCCACACAAGTACCGTCCGTGGCTCGATAGGAAAATTCACCTTTACCATGCTCATCAATTGTCTCTCTTCGTAAGGTCGCAATCACGGCATAGGACCTGACCGTTTGATGGCGAGCCTTCACACCTTTGGATAGCCGATTCGATGGGCAACTGGATAACGTAGCGTTTCCGCTGGAAGTGCAAATCTCGCATATGAAGAAAATAATTGAATTAGCTGAAAGATCAGGAATGGTCCATCTCATGCCGCAACGCGCTCTCTTCAAAGTCCAAGACGCCCTTTATTTGCTCTTCTACTATGTAGTCCAAGAACGGTTGGATCGGAGTAGAGGCGGGTATCTCAACTGCAATTATGCCTACGTATTGGTTATATTCTGACTTGCCGCCTAGCGCTACTATATCCGCACGCATCTTCTCGCCCATCGATAAGACGGAAGGCACGATTCTAAAGGTCGAGTTCTTTGACGGTTTTATAAGCTCGCCGAAATTCAGCGCGCCATTTTCATTTGCTACAGATGGAAACACTCCCAGGCTTCGACGAATACCCTTCTTTAACCTGCTCATCCGTCCACATATTGAACGGCTCATCTAGGCCGCGCTGAAATACAGCTAGTTGCGAGTAGCTGACGTAAAGATCGAATCGACAAGACATGGCTCATTCCTTGATCTTATTCCCAAGGCGATCTCAAACGGCTCCGTCATGACATGGTTCACCTACCTATGCGAGCTTTCTGAGAAATATCCAAAAGCCGCCCGGCGAGAGGTCTGCGCGATCCACGACTACTATTCTATGTGAAATATTAAAATCGTCGGAGAAGTCGGCGATTACCTCTGTCTCGATGCACGATATGTCTTCAATTATTGGATCAGGAAGGACGGAATCTACGAAGAATGTAAGCTCGATCCGCTTTCCAATGGCTATCGAACATGACACAGCAATGAGTTGTGAAAATACCTCGCCAATTAACGCCCGATTTACGCTGAGGATGATATCCGATCTCAAGTGGTCATTCATTGGTCTGGTCTCGATGGAACAATATGACTACCATCCCTTCCATAATGAATTATCCCATTATTGGTTGGCTTTGCATTTCCTGCAGGATCAACGTAGGTGCCGATGTTCTGCCCGAAATCTATTCGTTCCTTCGAGCCCGGCAAGCCCGTATTGATCTTTCCTACCTGCTGCCCTGTACCAGCGTGCCTTGCTAGTACCGAAGGGTCATTACAATTTTGCCCTTCAAGCTATAGCTTCAGCCTGAGTTTTCGATAGTCCAGCCTCATTACGCGATCCAATGTGGGCACAAAGGCCGCCAATCCTTGAGTTTGCATAGCCTGCAAGAACGCAATGTCATCGTGCAAGAGCCGAAGTTCCTCCTTTAGTAGAGGATGATTTGCCATCCTTTCCTCAAAGCCTTCGTCGGGTGGGTCAAGGTCCATCGCATTCTGGATGAACAGATATAATGTATCCCGTCGCGATTGTACGGATTCGATTACCAGCACAAGATCTCGTTGCTCAATATAAGTCAGAAGATTGCAAGCGATGTTGACCGCGTCAATTGCAGCCGATGTATAGGCAGAGGAATGATCCTCTGAGTCTGGCATTACCTTCTCGCACGCTGCTACGCTGACAAAGAGATTTACCGGAACAACACCGGTTTCCAAAGTTGACCAGCACTGAGCAAGCGCCGCGCGAAGCTCACCACCCCCGATCGAACCCGTCTCAGATTGGAACTGTAAGAAGCCCGATAATGCCCGTTCGAACAGGCATACGCCGAACGCGAGTCGCCCGGTTTCATCTAAAACTTCTAGGTCAGTCAAGATATTTCGAAAATCGAAAGATTTCTGCATCAGATACCTCTATCTCATTCTTTCAAGCGCGACAACGGCACAACGCCTTGTTGGTTCAGCACTTTAGCGCAGGATGGACAAATGGGACGGCTCGCGGCTGTCCCTGTAGGCGTCAACCCCATATTTCTTGCAGCATTGATGCCGTTCACCTCGGCGTGCGTACCAGCCGCTCCTTTAATAGCAACCTCACCCTCACCCAACATTGCAATCGCAGCTGGCCGCAGCCGTTGCTCACTGGATGAGACGATTTTCATGCCCTCCTTCGTTTCAGTGACTGCAACGGTTACTGATCGTTGTGTGCGCGTACCCATTGCTCCTGCAATTGACGCGGCCCTCTCTGCTGCCGAGGCTCCCTCAGCGGAATTGATGGCCAATCTTCCAAGCGCCCCAAGGCGGCCTACTGGAAGTACACCCGCTACCTCCATGGCCCAGCCGCCAACCCCACAACCCTCCGTTGCACATGTGTATCCCGGAACAACAATGCCAACGAACTTTTGGCTCTCTGAATATGTCAGGTGTACCGCTTCCGTCGGCATACCCATTGTTGCCTGCCTGCCGTCAGGGTCAATGTTGCGGATCGGATTATTATTGCCGTAGGTGAATCGTCCAAAGGTCATGACTTGACCGGCAATGGGCGCTATAGGATCAGCCGATAAGAATCGGCCTACGACGGGGTCGTAGTAACGCTGCTGCATGTAAACAAGGCCGGTATCGGCATCATTCACATGCCCGGTATACCCGGGCCCTTGCTCGGAAGCTCCAAGTACCTGCTCCCCATAAGGCCGATAGTCCACTGTGGTCAGGACAACGCCCTTCTCGTCGGCTGTGACCAGGGGCGTACCTTGCTCATTCGTGTAGTAGTACGTGACTTTCTCGGCCGCCCAGGCGTTCCCTAGCGAACCTAAAAACAAGGCAAGAAGCACCCCGCCTTGCCTGATCACACCAGCGAGCTCGCGTGTGCGCCACCCACCGAACAGCCCGCGCTTCCGAAGATTCTTCATGACATTTCTCACCTAAGTTGAGTTGCGGCCGAGCCCATCACATCGCTTCTGCGCTCGCTCTCAACCCGAGTGGAACTCCGCGTCATAGCTGGGGCTCCACGCCGAACACCCCGTGGCATTACATGCCCGAATCCGATAGAACACGGTGCCAGTCACTCCAATGACGATGCCTGTGTAAGTAGTGGCGGGCCCCCTGTAGATCATGGAGGGCGGCCTTCCCGGCTTCGTTTCCTCAACCTCGTACGAGGTTGCCTCGCTCATTGCATTCCACGACGGCGTGTAGCGGCCCTTGCTTAGGGGGCTAAGCAGCGTGATCCTGAAACCGGTGGGCGTTGCCGGCACAAGGGCCACGGCCACGGATGCCGTGGTGCTCCAGGGTCCGCAGCCACCCGCGTTGCAGCCCTGCACCCGATAGCCATACGTACCATTCGTTTTGCCACAGATATTCAACGCGCCCGAACCGTTGTTCGCAATGGTCGTCCAGTCGCCCCCGTTGACCTGTTCCTGCATCACGTAGCTGGTCATGTCGCCCACGCCGCCCCAGTTGACGGTGTAGCACCCATTGCTGCTCGATGCGGGCGCGGCAATGTTCGGTGGAGCTGCCGGCGGCAACGTGATGGCCGCTGAACCGCTGGGCCCATACTCGCCGCAGCCGTTGCCGTTGCACGCTTTAACCCGGTACGTGTAGTAACCCGAGCCGCCTGCCGTATAGCTGAAGGAAATATTCGGCCCGTTGTAGATCGCCGCGAAACCACCACCATTGACGCTTTGCTCAAGCGAGTAACTCGTCGCGTAGGGGGAGTCAGACCAGCCAATCGCTATGGCGCCGGTGCTGGATGCCGGCACACTGATGGCGGCAGGAGCAGGCGGGATATGGGCAATCACCGCAGTGGATATCGAGGACACATTGCTGCATCCATTGGCATTGCACGCCCGCACCCGATAGTCATAGGTAGCATCGGCGGGATAGCTCAGGGTAAACGTAGTCGCCGCTGCGTTATGAACTGTTGCCCAGTCGCTGCCATTGGCTCGTTGTTGTAACTCGTAACGGACCGTATTGACGACGGTGGTCCACGTCACGCCAATACTTGCCAAGTCTTGGGCAGCCGTTGCGGTAAGGCCCGCCGGCGTATCCGGCGCAAGCACCGACGCCGGGACATGGTACGTGCCTGATTGCGCCAGAAGCAGGTTGTCATGGCCAAACGGTGAGATGCCGTGGACAAATAGCGTTTCATCGCCGTGGCCGGCACGGATTGCCTCGGTGATCGGTATGACGAAGCGGTAGCTGCTCCCCGTCGCCTGGCAGGCCGACGCGATACTTGGCTCACTAGGCTGTCCCGAGGCGTACTGACCCACTACAGTTCCAGTTCCAGCCGGGCCGTTTAAGTACAGCGCAACCTGGATCGGCGTAGCCAATCCCGTTGAGCACGCCCACCCCGTAAGCGAGGCATCCTGGCCGTTCATAACAACACCATCGATGCCGCCAATCACCTTGCTTACATTGGTTTGCGTGCTGGCGACCAGCTTTCCGCCGAGATGAATATAGTCGGTGCCAGCCAGCGTCGCGGCATCGTACTGCCAGAGCAGCGTGCCGTCCTGACCATACGCATAGTAAATGGGACGCCCCGAGGTCGGCGACTTCTTAACGCGGCGGCCGGCAGCGTCATAGACGAAGTCGTCGTGGCCGCCAATCTGCGTCAGGCGATTGGCCTGGTCAAACGTGAAGACCACACCGTTCTTGTTAATCACGTTACCGCGCTCGTCATAACCGAAACTGAGCAGATCTGTCGGGCGAGACACCGAGCTCAGCAAGTTGTCCGCCGCACCATATTTGTAAGTGCTCAGTTGCCCGCCGGTAGTGAGCGTTCGAATGTTGTTGAGCGCATCGTAGGTGTAGGTCTCGGCGACGTCCCAAAGTGAGCTGGTCGCCGAGACCAGGCGATTGAGCCCGTCATAGGCCATGGACTTCGTGCGCTGACCGGAGGCCATGTCGGTCTGACTAACGATATTGGCGTTGGCGTCGTAGGCGAAATCCTGGCTTAGCGCGATGGCGGCAGCCTTCTGGTAGCCGAAATGCTTAAGCGACTGCCGTTCGTTGAGCTCTGAGTAGTATTCAGCACCGTTGCCCAGACCGAGATATTGGAGGGTGCCATTGGCGAAATACGTCGCCCCCGTCGCGTAAACACCTGCCTGTGTGGGGCGACCGAAGGCATCCGGCGAAAAGGAGATGGTTTTGTCATCAGGATACGTTAGCTCCGACAACACACCGTTCGCGTCGTAACCCAGCCGGAACGGCCATGCAAAGTTGTCGACAGTGAGCGTTTGAGCAGCCAGTAAGTCGAGCTTGTTGTAACCGAACATCCATACCGCGCCGTTCGACTCGGACTTCTGCACCTTTCCCGTGGGCGTGTACCAAAGTTTCGTTGCGGCGGTGCCACCGGGGTAGACGATATCCGTCACTCGATTCATGGCGTCGTAGACCATGGTGGTACGCGAAGCGGGGGGTGCCTGTGCCCTTGCACAATCACTACCCGGATCCGATAGACTCACCGCCACGCCTGATGCCGTCCAGGCAAGGTTACCGGCCTCGTCATAGTCCATGATCGTGCTGCCCGTTTCGGGCTCCGTTGTCCGGCACACTCGGTTTTGGGTGTCGTAGACGGTCGTTTTGGTGATGGATAGGCCACCACCGCTTTGCGTCATTCGGCGGGGATTGCCGTACACATCTCGATCGATAACCTGAAGGACTCCCTCGGGCGCCTGCACCCGAATGGGGCGATCGAATGACGGTTCGTCAAACACCTGGAAACTGCTGGTGGTTACCGCGCCGCGCGGGTCCGTAATGGAGAGTCGTGCGCCTGACAAATAATGGGTGGTCGTAAAAAGCGCACCCTGATTCACGCCTGGCTCGGCATCTTGAATGGTCTGGCGGACGCGACCCCCTTCGTCGTAGACCGTCTTCATGCCCCTGGGCCCTGCAACAATGCCAGGAGCGCCATACCCCGGGTAGGAGACCAGCGTCTTGTTCCCTCGCCAGTCAAAATTGGTTTGTGTGCTGATGGTCGCGCCCGAGCTGGCGGATGCGGTAGTGGCCAACACTGGTTGCATCATGGCGTCGAAGTGCATCGTGTCGACGCGATCGCCCTGGCTTATCACTCGCTTCCAGTGGTTTCCCTCTATACCCAGCTCCCCAGGCACATAAAAGTAATCGAAGACCTTCGGTGCCCAGGGACGGGAATCGCCTTCTGGATAAGTCATGGCGCGAAATCTGCCGCCACCATCGTACCCATAGCCGATCGTGTTTCCGCTTGGGTCCGTCGAGGACGCCACCTGTCCGAAATCGTTGATCGTGAACGACTGGACACCACCGTCCGGAAAATCTATCTGCTGAGGAATGCCGAAGCGATAATTCCCGAACGTGGTCTGATGACCATTCCCGTCCGTGAAGCTCGAAAGCTGCCCCAGGGCGTCAAACGCATAGCGCATGGTCAACTGACCAAACTCGGACCGGGTTGCCGGCAAACTGGAGGCTGCGTCGTAAGTCATTTGTACGTCGACACGGCCACCGTCAGTAAGATTGATGCGCTGAAGCGGGAGTCCAAGCAGCCAGTGCGCCGTATCGTTCAAATACGATGTCTGCTCGTGGATACCTGTTGGGTTGACCGAAGAGAAGCGTTTGGTCTTGATGGTATTGCCATAAGCGTCGAACGCTTCGGCAGCCCAGGTATAGACATCGCCTTCCCGGGTGGTGATGGACTTCTGGATCAACGGTGACCACTGCTGCGACGTCGCCCGGTTTACCCGGCTTTGTATGGCATCACCATACGCCGTAGGCCAGCCTCCGCTCGTTGCTGCGTAGACGCTGCTTTCCTGGTTCAGCACGGTCGTTCCCGCCGCGCCAGCATAGGCAACGACATTGAGGAGCTGGCCCTCGGTTACGTCGAATTTATTGCTGAACGTATAGCGGGTGGTGCGTTGTTCCGGATCGATTACGTCCGTCCATAACGTCGTGTTGCATCCGCTTGTACATTCGCTGATCCAGCTCTGGTTCGGCGGTGAATAGTGGAACGTCCACGCGCGTGCACTGATGCCAGCGCCGTTGAAGGATTTGCTTGTGGTGACATAGGGATAGTACACACGAGGTATAAGAGCGTAAGCGCCATCTCCACCGACGGTTGGGATCCCTATGCACTCTTTGGGAACGGCCGATCGGCCGCGCGTCAAAGGCTCGACCACGAACGTGCCCGACAGCCCCGATGGGTGAGTTATGGTGCCGGTGAAACGACCCTCCCAGAGTTTGGCCGGGACATCGCACGTCCCTCCTAGAGTGAATTGGTGTGCAGAGGCGAGTTCGCCCAATTGGAAGCCCCAGGCTCCACCGTCTGGTCGGGTTACGCCATGAAGCACTGGAAACGGGCCTTCGCCATAGGCGTATGTCCAGGTGCGACTACCCGACGCTGTGACGATGGCAGCGGACTGCACGCGATGCGTGCCGGCGGTGTAGGTCAGGTCGACCCGACGCCCATCGCTCGCGACAATGGAACTGAGATCGTTGCCGTTGTAGTTGTATGCAACATAGTTGCCAAATCTATCTTCCACCCGCGTAACCAGCATGGTGGCTTTGGCGCGACGTACAAAGTCGTCCTTGTTAGCATTCGGCGAGACAACAGCGTCCTGCACGTCATCGCCGTCTTCCAGAACGTCATCGCTTGCCGGCGATGCATAGTCGTGCCGAGCTGCCAGAGGACCTGAACCAATCGGCCGCTCCATGCCCGCTGCCCACCCGTAGGCAATATGGTTGAACGTGTACTTGGTGCCGTCTGGGGCAACAGCAAGAAACGCTTCTCCTGGATCGTTGTCGGTGGCAGGCAAGCACGAAAGCATCCAGTTTTGCTTGGTCACGATCGGAAACGACATGCCGTCCATTTGCGGCGAAAGCGTGTTTGCCGAGGTCCGGCGTAGAAGCTCCTGGCTTCCCGAGCCAGGCACGATAAGTTGGTAGCCGTGCCACCAAGTATCTGGCTCCCAGGGCGCGCCACCATTTGAAGCAGCAACCGTAGGTGGTCGACCAAACAATGTGCACCGACGGTAATTGTTCGCCGTTTGCACCACCCATGGCTTATCTACCCGAAGGCCCGCCGTGATCGTGGAGATTCGCGGAACGTCCAGTTCCCAGTCGCCGAAGGCATTGTCGGCACGCCCTTCTCGCTCGTCGATCCCTGTTACCGCGAACGTGCGCGTGATTTCAATCAAGGGCCCCCGCCCCGGCAACGAGATGTCTGTTTGCCGGAAACTCAATTCACCGTTATAGAGGCTGATGGATTCCCCGAACGGGTTCTGCCCAAGGGGTGCGATATCGTCACGTACGTGGACGAGCTTCTTGTATTCCTGTTCCGGAGTTAAGAAATCCGATGCTTCGCTTTGTGCGGGAAGAAGCCCCTGTGCGGCTAGAACAATGAGTAGTAACAAAGAACGGCGCATACCTGCGCAACGAACGTCCGACATCTAATTCCCCTGCGTCTGCCTGCACCATCCAAGGCGCAAGGAACATAGCAAGAACTTACGATGCGGTCACCAAGCAAAATGACGGTATTCACGTTCAAATGAATCAAACCGCAACTTTTTAGTTCTAGACACCGAAATGCGCGCTCTCACCGTCAACTGCATTGGACAGAATGGTGACGCCTACGTGCGCACGATCGCTACTCGTGCTTCAAGCACGGCAACCCAATCCGGTGCCTGCGCGCACGCCTCACGCATGCACGCTATCTCCGACTTCCATCGACCCAGTGCCTCGGACGAATACGCCACCCGCAGCTCGTGATGAACCAGGTCGTTCCTCCGCTGCCGGATCCGCCCCAGGCGACGCAACCAGCGGCGGAACTCCACCAGGGTTTTGTCCCTTCGATCGTAAAGAAGCTGTGCTACTTCGTGCAGGGTCGCCAGCTGGCTGGTTAAATTCAATCGCCTTAATACAGGTTGCGAAAGCTCAAGGCTTGCACTGGTCAGGCAGGCGGCCATGCACGAATCCAGGCAGGACTCCACACGCGCGGTAAGTACCATGATCTCGCCGACCAGGGCGTAGAGTTCGCTTTCGTCCGTGACTTGCATCGATGCTCCGGGGGCGGTGCCACCCCGGGAAGGGGTGGCGACGTGCCGGGTTCGAAAAACCGCGCAAAACGAAACGGCTCGGGCTAAGCCCACACCGGCACGCCGCCATAGACGACGCACGGGCGCCGCGAATTGCTCGCGGCGCCCGCCGTTTTACAAACGGGTTTTCGAGACCCGGTTACCTCGACCGAGGTAACCGGACCATGGTGCCGTCCGCGACGCTGGCAGTCGATAGTAAGCGTCTCAAAGTTCACCAACGCTTTCCATCGCAACTTGCTCAATATCTCGTTCCAAGTAAGCCGCCGATGATTGGTTCACCAACCGGCTTCCCACCTGGCACGAGGATCTTTTCAGTCGCGGATGCTCACATCCTTCGTCTCCCGCACGAACAGCAGCCCGATGACGAACGTCATCAGCGCCACGCCGATCGGATACCACAGCCCGTAGTAGATATCTCCCTTCCAGGCCACCAGCATGAAACCGATGGTGGGCACGAAACCGCCGAACCAGCCGTTGCCGATGTGGTACGGCAGGCTCATCGAGGTATAGCGGATGCGCGTGGGGAACATCTCCACCAGCCATGCGGCGATCGGCCCGTACACCATGGTTACGTACAGCACCAGGATGGTCAGCAGCAGCACCAGCATCGGGTAGTTCGACTGGGTCGGGTCGGCTTTCTCCGGGTAACCGGCGGCCTTCAGGTCCGTACCCACGGCGGCGGTGAATGCCTTGGCCTTGGCGGTGAAGTCCGCCTTGGCCATGCCTGCACCTTCAAAGGCGTCCACCGTGGTGCTTCCAATTTTCACCTGCGCCACGGAGCCAGAGGGTGCATCCATGTTGGTGTAGGGAATGCCCCGCTTCGCCAGCACGCTCTTGGCCACGTCGCACGAGCTGGTAAAGGTCTTCTTGCCCACCGGATCGAACTGGAAGCTGCAGCCCTTTGGGTCGGCCACCACCGTCACCGGGGAAGCCGCGGCGGCGGCTTCAATAGCCGGGTTGCCATAGTGGGTAATGGCCTTGAAGATCGGAAAGTACGTGAGTGCGGCCAACAGGCAACCGGCCAGCACCACGGGCTTGCGTCCGATCTTGTCCGACAGTGCACCGAACACCACGAAGAACGGCGTGGCAATCAGCAGCGCCGCGGCGATCAGCAAGTTGGCCGCGGTGGAGTCGACCTTCAGGCTCTGGGTAAGGAAATACAGCGCGTAGAACTGGCCGGTGTACCAGACCACGGCCTGGCCAGCGGTGGCACCGAGCAGCGCCAGGATCACCAGCTTGAGGTTGGACCACCTGCCGAAGGCTTCAGTAAGCGGAGCCTTCGAGCCCTTACCCTGCTCCTTCATCTCCTTGAAAACCGGCGACTCCTGCAACTGCAGGCGAATATAGACCGACACACCCACCAGGATCGCCGACAGCAGGAACGGGATGCGCCAGCCCCAGGTCTCGAAGGCTTCGGTGCCCATGCTGAAGCGCATGCCCAGGATCACCAGCAATGACAGGAACAGGCCGAAGGTGGCCGTGATCTGGATGAAGCTGGTGTACAGCCCGCGCTTGCCCATCGGCGCATGCTCGGCAACATACGTTGCCGCCCCGCCGTACTCACCGCCCAGCGCCAGTCCCTGCAACAGCCGCAGGATGATCAATATGATCGGCGCCGCCCATCCGATGGAGGCGTAACTGGGCAACGCGCCCACCAGGAAAGTGGACGTACCCATGATCACGATGGTGATCAGGAAGGTGTATTTGCGGCCGATCAAGTCGCCCACCCGCCCGAACACGATGGCGCCGAAGGGACGCACGGCGAAGCCCGCGGCGAAGGCCAGCAGGGCGAAGATGAACTGGCTGGTCTCGTTCAGCCCACCGAAGAACTGCTTGCCGATGATGGCGGCCAGTGAGCCATACAGGTAGAAGTCGTACCACTCGAAAACAGTACCCAGGCTCGACGCGAAGATGACGCGTTTATGGCCGGTAGCGAGCGTTCCGTCGGCGCGGACGCCGGATGGGCTTGTTGCCATGGTGCACCCCTGGTGGGTTCGCAGTTATTTACGAAGTGCGCTTGTGCGAAAAATGGCGACCCTTGCAGGCCGCCATCTTCGTTCTAGAACTTGTAGTTGCCGTTGAGGGTGACCTGGTTGCCCTGCGTGGTCTGCCGCGTGGTGCCGTTGGTCGTGGAATCAAGCTTCGCGTGGATCCACTCAAGGCTAAGGTCGTACGGCCCCGTGGTGTACTGCAGGCTCAATGCCGACTGACGGTTCTTCAGTAGCCCGGTGGAACCATGGGACAACCACTTGATCACGTCATCGGAGTCGGGCTTGCTCTGCGAGTAGAAGCCGTACACCGACCAGTTGGGCGTGAATTTGTAGCCGACCTGCGCGTAGCCACCCTTGTCGGCGATGTCGCCGAACTGGGAAAGATCGCCAAACACTTCGCCCAGGCCGTTGCCGGCATAGGCCAGCGCCTTGAACACCCAGCTACCGGGCATCCACTGCGCACCGGCTTGAATGCCGGTGCTCTTCACGTCGGTCTTGACCGGGGTGGGCGTGGTGCCGTCGACGCCGCGCAGGTCCACCTTGCTGTAATGGGCGGCCACGAAGGCCAGCCATGTCTTGTCCTGCACGTGCAGGCGGGCTTCGTATTGTGGGTTAAAGCCCACATTGCCGGCGGTGGTGTAGTTGTTGGTCGACCCCGGGCTGCTCCATGTGCCGCCGTAGGCACCAAGGTCAAGGCGCCAGATCGGGCCTTCGCTGCCGTGGTTGAGTTCCTTCATCCAGGAAATACCGCTGAAACGCCAGCCGGTGAAGCCGGTGCCGTAGCCCAGTGGGAAAGCGATGTGGGACAGCGATACCGGGGTCATGTCCAGCGGGAACAACAGGTCCCACTGCTGGCCGATGCGGAACGTCGAGCCCGTCGTCGGGTTGGCGATATCGATATAGGCCTGGCGCAGGCGCGGCGTGGGCTGCGACTGGGAATAGGCGCCCGTACCGTTGAAGCCGCCGAAGAAGTCCATCTCGATGCGGCCGCCGCCGGTCCAGTCGCCACCGAACTTGGCGCCGGTGAAGTCGAGCCAGAAGCGCGTATTGCGCACATCCACGCCCGTGAGCGAATCATTCACGTGCCCGGCTGATCCCGGAATCGGGAATTCGGCATTCTGGCCGTTGCCGTAGGTGAAACCCTTGTTCTGGCTGAAGGCGCTGGCGTTGATGAAGCCATGCAATGCCACCGATACGCCCGGTGCGCTGGAGAACACAGGCTTCGGCGGCGGCGTGGCTGCCACCGTGGCGACCCTGGTCTCGGTGGCCTGGGCCTGGGTCTGCGCGGCCTGCGCCGTGGCGGTGGCCTGCGCGGTGTCGGCCTTCTGTTCCTGGATCATCTGTTTCAGCTCGGCCAGTTCCTGCTCGAGCTGATTGACCCGTGCCTCGAGCTTCTGCTCGCGGACGGTAGCTTTCTTCGTGGACGATTGCGCCTGCACCGCGGTGAACGGAAGCAACAGGGCACAGGCAATTCCCAGGGCAAGCACCTTTCGGCTGCCGACATGGATCGTGTTCATCGCGGGCTCCCCAACCATTGGCGTGCCGAGCATGGCCATGGGGGCGGCAAGGGTGCTATTCGCCAAAGGTCGAAACTCGACCAAAGTCGTAAGGTCCGCCGTACATCGGTGTCGCATCGCAACAGCTACACTCGGCCTCCCGCCAATGGTGTCTTATCCCCCTATGCCGCCCGCCCGGCGGCGCGCTGGAGTCCATGCATGTCCAAGCCGTCCCACAGCCTCTCTGCCGACCAGTACCAGTCCATGTATGCCCGATCGGTGGACGATCCCGACGCCTTCTGGAAGGACATGGCCGGCAGGCTCGACTGGACGCGTGCACCCACGAAGATCTCCGATGTCTCCTGGGACGCGAAGGATCTTCATATCAAGTGGTACGAAGACGGTCAGCTGAACGTCTCGGCCAACTGCCTTGACCGGCACCTGGACAAGCGCGGCGACAAGACGGCGATCATCTTCGAGGGCGACGACCCGGATGAAACCCGCAAGCTTACTTATAAGGAGTTGCACGGGGAGGTCTGCAAGTTCGCCAACACGCTGAAGAACCTTGGCGTGGGCAAGGGCGACCGCGTGGCCATCTACCTGCCGATGATCCCGGAAGCGGCCGTGGCGATGCTTGCCTGCGCGCGCATCGGCGCCATCCATTCGGTGGTATTCGGCGGCTTCTCGCCCGAATCACTGGCCGGCCGTATCTCCGATTCGGGCTCGCGCCTGGTGATCACGGCCGACGAGGGTACGCGCGGCGGCAAGAAGATCCCGCTCAAGGCCAATGTGGATGCAGCGCTTGCCAAACGTGGCACCGATAGCGTGGAAACGGTGATCGTGGTGCGCCGCACCGGTGGCGCGATCGCCATGCAGTCGCCGCGCGACCGCTGGTACCACACGTTGATGGAAGGGCAGAGCGCCGATTGCCCCGCCGAACCGATGAACGCGGAAGATCCGCTGTTCACGCTCTACACCTCAGGCTCCACCGGCCAGCCCAAGGGCGTGCTGCACACCAGCGGCGGCTACCTGGTTTATGCCAGCCTCACCCACGAGCATGTGTTCGACCTGCGCGAGGACGACATCTACTGGTGCACCGCGGACGTGGGCTGGATCACCGGCCACAGCTACGTGGTGTACGGGCCGCTGGCCAACGGTGCCACCGTGGTGATGTTCGACGGCGTGCCGAACTATCCTGATTTCTCCCGCTTCTGGAACGTGGTCGACAAGCACAAGATCACCTTGTTCTATACCGCCCCTACCGCCATCCGCGCGTTGATGCGCGAAGGCGATGCGCCGGTGAAGAAAACCTCGCGCAAATCGCTGCGCATCCTGGGCACCGTGGGCGAGCCGATCAACCCGGAAGCCTGGGAGTGGTACTCGCGCGTGGTGGGCGACGGCCGTTGCCCGATCGTAGATACCTGGTGGCAGACCGAAACCGGCGGCATCATGATCACCCCGCTACCCGGCGCCATCGAAACCAAGCCGGGCTCGGCAACGCTTCCCTTCTTCGGCATCGTGCCGGCGGTGGTAGACACCGACGGCAAGGAACTGGACGGCGCGGCCTCGGGGAACCTGGTGATCACGCGCTCATGGCCGGGCCAGATGCGCACGGTGTATGGCGACCACCAGCGCTTCATCGACACCTATTTCAAAACCTATCCCGGCCGCTACTTCACCGGCGACGGGGTACGCCGCGATGAAGACGGCTACTACTGGATCACCGGCCGCGTGGACGACGTGATCAATGTCTCGGGTCATCGCATCGGCACCGCGGAAGTGGAAAGCGCGCTGGTGGCGCATCCGAAAGTGGCCGAGGCGGCCGTGGTCGGCTGCCCGCACGAGATCAAGGGCCAGGGCATCTACGCCTTTGTCACCTTGAATGCCGGGGAAACCGGAAGCGATGCGTTGCGCAAGGAGTTGATGGCCGGTGTGCGCACGCAGATCGGTGCGATTGCGATGCCCGATTACCTGCAGTGGGCGCCGAGCCTGCCCAAGACACGCTCGGGAAAGATCATGCGCCGCATCCTGCGCAAGATCGCCGAGAACCAGCCCGACCAGCTGGGCGACATTTCCACGCTCGCCGACCCGAGCGTGGTGGCCAATCTCGTCAATGAGCGGCTGGTGAAGTAAGGCTGACCATGGCCGACGTCCTTATCGCCGATGACCATCCGCTGTTCCGCGACGCTCTTCAGCGCGCGGTGCTGGCGGCTTTGCCTGGCGCGCAGGTGTATACAGCCGATAGCGTGGATGCGCTTTTAGTGCTGGTGGAAGGCCACGCCGACGCCGACCTGCTGCTGCTGGACTTGCATATGCCTGGGGCCCGCGGCTATTCGGCACTGGCGCATATCCGTGGCCAGTATCCGAGTTTGCCTATCATCGTGGTTTCCGGACACGAGGAATCGCAGGTGGCCCATCGCGCCATCGCCCATGGCGCCTCGGGTTACATTCCCAAGTCCGCACCCGTGGATCAGATCGTTCGGGCGATTCACGCGGTGCTCGACGGCGACGCCTGGTTGCCGCCGCAGATGATCGGCAACGGCAGCGCGCTGGATCCCAGCGAGGAAGATATCGCCGCGCGTGTGGCCTCGCTTACGCCGCAGCAATTCCGCGTGCTGAACATGATCGCCGAGGGGTTGTTGAATAAGCAGATCGCTTATGACCTTGGGGTGTCAGAGGCCACGGTGAAAGCGCATATGACGGCGATCATGCGGAAGCTTGGGGTGTCGAACCGGACGCAGGTGGCGTTGGCGGCGAGTCATTTGGCGGTGGAGCCTGCGGGGACGCCGCCGGGTTGAATGCGCGAGGGCGTCGGTCTGTCGCCTGTTGCGCGTCCATCAAGCCTACTCGCGACAATGATATTCGTCGCCAATGATGAATCGCTCGTATGCCTCGGAGGTTATCCATATCCCATCACTCTCATAGGACATCGTGCTGTCATCATTAGGAATGTGGACATAAGTGAATTCGCAGTGTTCGTGCGATCCGTCGTCAGGAAGAGCCTTCTTCGTCCAAACTCGACTTGAATCCCGCGAAAGTTCCCACGCGCTTTGCGACCACCACGGCCGAAAAACATAGCTTTGGCCGATGATTTGCTCGACCGGCATTCCCTGCTCGTAAGTGCGAAATGTCCAAACGTCTGCATCAACGCCCACAAGCTTATGAAGTGGAAACGCCTTCACTCGTTCGGTCTCCAGATCGTATAGCGCTGCTGGAGCATGAGCTTGGTTATAAGGCCGAAGTGAACCAGCGACTACGGTTACAACGTCTTTGCCGTCGGGAAACTGCTCTCGCACAATCACGCGTGGTGCTACAAATGGTTTTGGCTTTGACATTCTCGTACCTACCCAGAAGGGAGCGATGGCTCCTTGCGCAAATGTCAGCATCATGTCCGCACCGGCTCGAATGCAGGCCTTACATAGGTTCCCTTACAACCAGCCTCACGTTTGCCATCTGAGCGAAATTCAAGATGCCAACTTCGTCTTGCTTGCTCACTTCGTTTCGTGCGAAATACCAAGCCAATCGGGGCGTTATATAAAGAAAGCACGTCTTACCCGTGAGCTTGACGCGCTTTATCCCTGACCAAGGAATTCGCGTCACCATGTCGCCACTCTTCAAAGTCGCACTATCGGCATCAAACAAAAAGACTGGTTGACCAAGCGCGTGATACCAGCGTGTGATCTTCCATGCCTGCATGGCAAGCACAAACGGGATCATCAGAGCCACCCAGGCCAGCCCTGCAACGGCGGTGACCCATGGTGACCCCGCGTCATAGAAAAGATATGCCATGAATGCTGCCAAGCCAACCGTGGCCACGTACCCAGTGGGTGCACCAAACCAGAGCTGTAAAACGACAACGAAGCTTTGTAGGAATGTCCGTCTTGCAGAGACCGTTATGACTTCATCCATCGACTTCCCCTGATTACTTATGCTGAAGATGTCTGGTTTGGGTTGTGGGCGAAAGCGGACCTGGCCAGCGTGATTAGATCGGGACCGAGGAGGTCACGGTGAGCTTTCGGCCGTGCGGAAATCAACGGTCATGAAATGCTTCGGCACACCATGCCCGGCTGGCCTGCCCTTGAGGAAGATCATCTCTGCGGCGTCGGCTTTCAGATAAGCGTTAAGAAAACCCAGGGTGTAGCGCGCGACCCACGCATAACTCACATTGACGTCGTCCCTGTCATAGTCTTCCATCTGATTCTCAGCGAACTTCTCATCGCTATTGGCGCGCTGATACATCGAGGCAAACTCGGGGTGGGACATGCCCAGCATGTGGATCGTCCATAGATCTCCATGTGTCCACGCATTGAGCACGCTTGGACCCTGGTTATCTGCCGTGGCATAGCGGTTCCAATCCTCCAGCGACAGGTATCCCCGGGTAAAGAACAACAGCGGGATGGTCATTCGCTCAGGATGAATGATTCCGGAGTTCTTTATCAGGCCGGGGTAGTAGCGCATGCTCCCATCCAGCGCGACGAGCGCCTTGATCCGGCTGTCGCGACTGGCAGCATAGAGGTTGGATATGCCGCCCCAGCTCCACCCGGCGACCGCGACCCTGGCCATGTCGACATCGGGAAGCGTCTTCGCGTAGCTGACCAGGAACGATATGTCAGTGGCTTCCGCATCGATATCGTCGAGGTTGTCGTCTGCATCCCGCGTCGATTTGCCAAGGGACGGACTGGCGATAACGACATAGCCATGACTGGCGAGGTACTCGCAGAGATCCGCATTGTCCCACGCGACGGACGATTGGCCCGGTGCGTAAACGACGAGTGGAAAGCGTCCGTCGGCCATGGGCGCATCACGCCTTGCCCAAAGCTGCGCGTTCGCTGTCGCGGCTACCTTCGATACCCACTTGTTATTTTCGTCAGGTTGATCGAAGTGGATTTCCGTTCTGGCAAGTTGTGCGTAGTCGCCGACGGTCATCGCCTTGCCGCTATTGCCGGACGCGGGATACCAGACCAAGGTTTGAACCGGACGCGGACCGGCGACGGCGGCCTTGAGGTTGTCCGTGAGGCGCAGGGGGAATTTCCTGGATCGGTCGTACTGATTTACGACTTTCAATCCGACAGCATAAGGTCCGGGCTTCTCCAGGAACTGGAACCCCGTTGGCTGCGTCTGCGCCAGGGCCGAAGAGAACGGCATGAACAGTGCTGTCAACATGGCCAGGGCCATGGCCAGGACTGGGTACGAAGCGCCGCGCCTCTCCATCATTATTCCCCTTCCTGTTCATTGCCCGCGCCCTGGAGGCTAGCGCGACTGGCATTGACTAAAGAATGTGCCGTTGGTCATCGCCCATGCGACAGAAGAAAACTCCGAAGGCACGTCGCCGGGTTGACCTGGTTCTCAATATCGAAGGAATAGCTCTGCAACACTTCGTGGACCCGCACGAGCCGTTGCCCCCATCCCCACCCCTGAAGACGGCGCCATGCGTGCACGTTTCCAAGCCGGATCACCGCCCACGGTCCGGCCATGGACCGGTGGGGCAGACGTAGCCTCCATCCCCTTCGTGGGTATCAAAGAGGAGCGCTTGTGATCATGAGCCTGATGATCAAGTCCAAGCTGATCGCGCATCGGTTGAGTCGTTTCCCGACAATCCTTGCCGGCCGAGTCGGCGTCATACGCATACGCGTTCAGACGGTGCTGGCCGCGGCCAGCCTGATGGCCCTGGCTGTCGTCTTTCCTTCGACGGCAGCGGTACCCGCCCAGTCGTCCAGTCCGCACGTCGACGGCCCGACAGCGGTTGCCCGCGCCCGGGTGGCAGCGGACGTCCTGATGAGTTCCTACGACCCCGACAAGGCCTGGTTTCCATCCAGCTGGTGGAACTCGGCGGTCGCCCTGCAGACCATCGGCGACTATATGCAACGTACCGGAGACCGCCGTTATCTCGGTCAACTGGACAACACCTTCGAGAAAGACAAAGGCGTGTTCCCAGGCGGCGTGTTGTCGGGTGATCCCCTGCTGGGGAATTTCACCAGCCGTGCCATCGACGACTCCGAATGGTGGGGCCTGACCTGGGTGCAGGCCTATGACCTCACCCGCGATCCGAAGTATCTGGACATGGCGGTGACCATCGCCAATTACGTGAACGGCTACTGGGACACCAGCACCTGCGGCGGTGGCGTCTGGTGGAATGCCGAGCGTACCTACAAGAACGCCGTCACCAACGGATTGTGGATCCGGCTCACCGCCGAATTGCACAACCGGATCCATGGCGACAAAGTGTGGCTGGCCCGGTCCCGCACGGCCTGGTCGTGGTTCACGGGCAGCGGCATGATCAATGCCGACGGTCTGGTCAACGACGGCCTCACCGATGCCTGCACCAACAACGGCCAGACGGTGTGGAGCTACAACCAGGGCGTGGCGATCGGCGGTGGCCTGGAACTGTGGCGCGCTACCAAGGATCCAGCCATCCTGGCGACCGTGCGCCGCCTGGCGGACGCCGCGATTGGTCCAAATGCATTGGTTACCAACGGTATCCTGACCGAAAACTGTGACGCCCTGGACCAGACCTGCGACGACAATGGAAAGCAGTTCAAGGGTATCTTCATGCGCTACTGGACGGATCTCGTCGACACAACCCACGATCGCAAGTACGCGGCGTTCCTCGACCAACAAGCGACAAGCATCTGGAGTGACGACCGCGATGCCGCCGGCCGACTCGGCACGCGATGGTCCGGGGCCACAAGCGACGACCACCCCAATGTGTTCGACTGGCGCACCCAGGCCAGCGCGCTCAGTGCACTGATCGGCGAAGTCCCGACCTTCCCTCCGCTGGAGTCGCTGGCCGCGACCATGTCCCCGGCACAACCGGTGATCATGCCGGCGGCATCCGGTGCCACGTCCATTGCCATCGATCTTGGCGTCTCGGCCACCGGGTTCTTCCCACTGGCGGCGCTTGCCACCATCGACGCCCCTGACGGCTGGAACGCCTCGCCGCGAGCCAGCCTGGTGCGCCTGCAACCGCACGGCAACGCGAACCCGGTCAGCACCACGGTTCCGCTGAAGATCAGCGTGCCGAGCCAGGCGACGGATGGGCACCACATGGTCACGGCGAAGCTCGCGGGGTTGGGTCTTGGCTTCACGACCCAGGCCGATGTATTGGTCGCCCACGAGATCGACTTCGACACCGGCACCGTCAACGAGAACCCGTGGCTGTTCGATCCCGACGGCTCGCAGAGCAACGGCGTGCAGAACCGCTTCGCCGACGGCAATGCACACTTCACCTATCGGTTCCCCTTCCCGGCCGATACCACTGCAGCGCACGTCACCCTGACCATCGACGCCGAGTTCCTGGTGCAGGTAAGCGTGGACAACGAGCACTGGACGACCGTGCTGCAAGAGGACCAACCGGTGACCGATGGCTCGAACAAGGCCGACCGCAGCGTCGACCTCACGCCTTACCTTGGCACCGCCACCGATGGTTCGAAGCCGGTTTACCTGAAGGTGTCCGATAACTTCCCCAACGACGGCTGGGGCGGGCGTGTGTATCACGTCACTGCGAATATCGTCGAATAGCCTGACCGATGCTTCCGTCCCCGGTACCTCGGGGACGGAAGCCATCCGGTTTTTTGTTCGGCGCTTCAACCGCGCGACACGCCGCGAACTTCATACAGGCAGGACTAAAGGCAGGGTGTCCATTGGCACTACTCTGCGAACCAACGGCTACCTAGCCTTCATTCCATCTGCCAGTAATGAAGGATACGGAATGTCCAGGGAGCTTGAGTTTGGAAGGCGGAGATTTCTTGGCTCTGCCATGACAGTCGGCGCCGCCGCCATGGCTGCCTCACTGGGTTCATTCAGGGCCGGGGCTCAAACATCCAACGTATCGTGGCCAGTCTGGACGGTCAGCGATGGGCAGCGTTCCCTGTATCTCGTTGCCGAAACGCCGCCACGCCAGGCTGACTGGCACGACGGGCGAATCCAGGGGCTGCTTGGCCAGTGCTCGCATCTCTGGACGGAGACGAATCAGATTATGCCGGCCGATATGCCTGCATTGATCGACCACTGGGGCATCACTGCAGGGCACCCTTACACCGCGTCCTTGAACGAGGTTGATCGACGGCGGCTCGGCGAGGCCGCGGCTTATTGCAAGACTGATCTAACGCCCTATGCGCAATACCGGCCGTGGGTGGTGGCAGCCACGTTGGAAGATGCCTACTACGCGGCCGCAGGGCAGATCGGCCTCTCGGCTGATCGCGTACTGTCCGCGCAAGCAGAAAAGCAAAAGCTTGCACGCTCCAGTGAATTCCCAACCAAGGCTGACGTCATCACCTGGTTCGGCGGTATGAGCCGAGAGCAAGATGTACAGTTTCTTCGATACACCCTTGACGAAGTAGTCGCTGGGCCGGCGGCCGGTGCCAGGATTTATGACGCGTGGGCTCGAGGTGATATGCACGCTGCAACAGCCGAGGTCCAGCGCGCATCGCGCGCCTATCCTGATTTGATCCAGCGACTGACCTTTGCCAGGAACCTTGCGTGGATGCCACGCTTTAAAGCCATCCTTTCGTCTTCGACAAAAGCCATGGTGGTTGTCGGCCTGTATCACATGGTGGGACCGGAGGGCATTTTAGCCTTGGCGCCCAGTCACGGGTTTTCGGTGCGGAGGGTGTGATCTTTCGTCGATGCAGCATGCCGATCACTGGGCCACGTCGCGCGTCCCCGGATGATGCGTCCCAAACCGCTCTACCATCGACGCGCTGGCTTCATTCAATCCCACCACCTCCACCACCTCACCATGCCGCCGCAACTTGTGCACGATGGTATCCAGCGCCCCAATCGCCGTGACATCCCAGAAGTGCGCACCGCTCAGGTCAATCCGCACATTGGCCGGCACATCCTGGTAATCGATGGCATCAACAAGGCTATTTGACGAAGCAAAGAAGACCTGCCCCGTCACGTAATACGTCAGCGCTTCACCCTCAACCGATCGCTCCAGTCGAACGCCAAACATCTTCGCCACCTTCCCCGCGAAGAAAATTCCACTCAGCAACACGCCGATCAAGACACCCTTGGACAGATCGCGCGTAGCCACCACCACGATCACCGTTGCCAGCATCACCAGGTTCGACTGCCATGGATGCGACCGGATGTTCTTGAACGACGACCAATGGAACGTGCTGATGGACACCATGATCATCACGGCCACGAGCGCAGCCATCGGGATCCGGCTTACCCAGTCGCCCGCTACCACGATCAGGAATAACAGGAAGCATCCGGCGAACAGCGTCGACAACCGCGTACGCCCGCCGGCGGTCACGTTGATCACGGACTGCCCGATCATCGCGCAGCCACCCATGCCGCCCAGGAACCCGGTGATGAAGTTCGCCGCTCCCTGGCCCACGCATTCGCGGCTCTTGTTGCTGGGCGTATCGGTCATGTCGTCCACGATCTGCGCCGTCAGCAGCGACTCCAGCAGGCCGACCGCTGCCAGGGCCAACGAGTACGGGAAGATGATCTGCAAGGTTTCCCAGGTAAAGGGCACCTGAGGCAGCGCGAACACGGGAAGGCTCGAAGGCAGGTGGCCCATGTCGCCGACTGTGCGCAACCTTATTCCCGCCATGAGGGTAAACGCCGTCAGCAGGACGATGCTCACCAGGGCGGAAGGCACGCGTTTGGTCAGCAGTGGGAACAGATAGATCACCGCCAGCCCCGCGGCCACCATGGCATACATGTTCCAGCCGGCGCCCACGAACTGCGGCAGCTGGGCCATGAAGATCAGGATGGCCAGGGCATTGACGAAGCCTGTCATCACCGACCGGGACACGAACTTCATCACCAGCCCCAGCTTCGCCACCCCGGCGATCACCTGCAGCACACCCATCAGCACCGTGGCCGCGAATAGGTACTGGATGCCATGCTCGCGGACCAGCGGCCCCATCAGCACGGCGGTGGACGCCGTCGCCGCCGAGATCATGGCCCGGCGGCCGCCCAGGATCGCCGTCACCGCGGCGATGGAAAAAGAGGCATAGAGCCCGATCTTCGGGTCGACGCCGGCGACGATGGAAAAACCAATGGCCTCGGGGATCAACGCCAGCGCCACCAGGGCGCCCGACAGCAATTCGGTAGGCACGTTGGTGAGCCAATCGTGGCGAAAGTTACGGATATTCCTCATGCTTGAAAGCCGATTGAATCCGCAGGCACAGCCGCGCCATGGCGCGCCGCTTGGTGGGCAGGGCAGTTGTGTGTGCGGGGTTTCCGGGGGATAGGCGCCCGGACGAGCCACTCGGCAAGGCCGAGTCCATGGATGGCGGTATGGTCGCTTGTTCTTAGGGTCCGATCAACAGCCCAAACTCGAGAGGCGCTGAAAGATTCCTATGGAATTCCCCGGCGCGGGGATCGTTAGCCAGCTTCCTTCGCCGCCCGCTCGGCGCACTGCGCGGCATGTGCCTGCATGATCGCCCCGAGTAACCCCGGGAACCGCTGCTCCACTTCCTGGCAGCGCGAGGTATTGCGCATTTCCACCCCGTGCCGCTCGCTTCGGACCAGGCCGGCTTCCCTGAGCATCCGGAAATGCTGGGAAAGCGTGGACTTGGGGATCTCCTTGTCCTGCATCTGGATGAAATTCGAGCAGGTACGCGCGCTGTCCGAGGCCGCCAGGCTCGCAAAGATCGCGGCGCGGACGGGGTCGGACAGGACATGGAGGATGCCCTCGACGGTGATGTCCTCGATGGCGGGGTGGACTAGCGGCCTCATGATTTCATTTTACCACCCCTTGAAGTCTTGTTTATTGGTTCCAATGTCGTGAACTAAGAAACTTCACCGTTTGTTTCTAAACCTCACAACTAAGGCATCCCTCATGAGCAAGCTAGAAGGCAAAGTCGCCATCGTCACCGGCGCATCCAAGGGTATCGGCGCGGGTATTGCCAAGGCGCTGGGCGCCGCCGGCGCGTCCGTCGTGGTGAACTACGCCTCCAGCAAGGCCGGGGCTGACAAGGTAGTCGACGCTATCGTCGCCGCCGGCGGAAAGGCCGTGGCCGTGCAGGGCGATGTGTCCAAGGCTGCCGATGCCAAGGGTATCGTCGATGCCGCCATCAAGGCCTATGGCAAGCTGGATGTGCTGGTAAATAATTCTGGCGTATACGAATTTGCCAGCCTCGAGGACTTCACCGAGGAGCATTTCCACAAGCAGTTCAATGTGAATGTACTGGGTCTGCTGCTGGTCACACAGGCGGCCGCCAAGCACCTGGGCGAAGGTGGCAGCATCATCAATATCGGCTCGGTCGTCAGCCGTATCACGCCGCCGGGCAGCTCTGCCTATACCGGCACCAAGGGCGCTGTGGACGCTATTACCGGTGTGCTGTCGCGCGAGCTTGGCCCCCGCCAGATCCGTGTGAACGCGCTTAACCCGGGCATGGTGGAAACCGAGGGCACCCACACCGCCGGCTTTATCGGCTCGGATTTCCAGCTCGACGCCGTATCCAAGACTCCGCTGGGTCGCGTGGGCCAGCCTGCAGATATCGCAGGAATCGCCGTGTTCCTGGCCTCGGACGAGTCTGCGTGGCTTACCGGCGAGCAGCTGTTGGCCGGCGGCGGCGTCCGCTAAACCCGGGTTTCCCCCGGAGGGAATAAACCATCGACATGCATGCCATCGTGCATGTCGATTTCCCACCGGCCCGTTCGACATCATGGGTAGAACCCCTGTCGAACGAGGAAACCCAAGCGATGGCCCTGGAGCTCTATGCCCACCCCTTCTCGTCGTACTCGCAGAAGGTGCTGACAGCCCTTTACGAGAACGACACCCCGTTCCAGTGGCGCCTTCTCGCCCCTGAGCAACCCGACATCTACAAGACATTCGTCGGCTTCTGGCCGATGAAGCGCTTTCCCGTGCTGGTGGAGGATGGCCACATCGTGCCGGAAGCCAGCACCATCATCGAATACCTGGGCATCCATCACCCTGGCCCGGTAACGCTGCTGCCGCGCGATCCCGCCGCCGCGCTCGAAGTACGTTCGATGGATCGCTTCTTCGACAATTATATTTCCACGCCGCAGCAGAAGATCGTCTACGACAGCCTCCGCCCCGAGGGCAAGAAGGATGCGGCCGGCCTGGCCGATGCGCGCGAAATGCTGGAAACGGCCTATGCGTGGCTGGACAAAACGATGGCCACGCGCGAGTGGGCGGCGGGCGATACATTCAGCCTTGCCGATTGCGGCGCCGCGCCGTTCCTGTTCTATGCCGACTGGTCGCATCGCATCGACACGAAGTTTGCCCATGTGATCGCTTACCGCAAGCGGCTGCTGGCGCGGCCGTCATTCGCGCGGGCGGTGGACGAAGCGCGTCCCTATCGCCATTTCTTCCCGCTCGGTGCGCCTGATCGCGACTGAAGCTGACCTTTAGGAGAACTGCCATGAACGATGCTGCATCCCTCGCGCCCGCTTCAGAGCTTGCCCAGCGCAACGGCGTGACCTTCCCCAACGAAAGCGCCGACTACCGCGCGGCTCGCACCGCCCTGCTGGCCAAGGAAATCGAGTTGCGCCGGCAGATCGAGCGTGTCGCCGCGCAACGCCGCAGCTTGCCTGTCGGCGGTGAAGTAAAGGGCGACTACCGTTTCGAAGGCGAAGAAGGTCCCGTGGATTTCGCCGGCCTCTTCGGCGACAAGCAGACCCTGGTGATCTACAGCTACATGTTCGGCCCGCAGCGCGAGCGTCCCTGCCCGATGTGTACTTCACTACTGAGCGCCTGGAACGGCGAAGCCAACGACATCGGGCAGCGCGTGGCGCTGGCAGTGGTGGCGCGCTCGCCGCTGGCGAAGTTACTCGCCTACAAGGCCGAACGCGGCTGGCGAGATCTCAAGCTCTACTCCGACCTCAACCAGGCATTCAGCCGCGACTACCACGCCATCGCTGAAGACGGCAGCGACATGCCGGGCTTCAACGTGTTCACGCGGCGCGACGGCACCGTTCGCCACTTCTGGAGCGAAGAGATGGGACCGACCACCGCGGACCCGGGACAGGATCCGCGCGGCGCACCCGATCCGATGCCGATCTGGTCGATCCTGGACGCCACGCCGGACGGACGCGGTACCGGCTGGTATCCGAAGCTGCAGTACTAACCACTGCCAAGGTAAGGACAACGCTCGAAACCGTAGAGGTCACGCCACTGATTTTTCTACGCAATATTCTGCCGCCAATCGCCATCGTCCCGGGCCGTCGACTTGCGTCGTGCCAACGCCACCAGCAGTGCGCGAAGCGCCGCGGGCTTGGCGGGCTTGTGCAACAGCGGATAGCCGAGCGCACGGGCTCGCTGCAACAACTGTGGACTATTGTTCGCCGTGATCAGCGCGGCCGGCGGAAGGTTTGGCATGACCTTGCCGAAGCGCTCAAGTACATCCAGCCCATCGGCATGGTCATCGAGGTGGAAGTCCGCGAGGATCAGATCGACCGCCTCAGTACGCAGGATGGCCTCGGCGTCCACTTCATTTTCCGCGGTCAGGCAGGTAACCCCCCAGCGTCCCAGCAACGCGCGCATGCCTTCCAGGATGACCGCGTCGTTGTCCAGGCAAAGCACACGCAATGGCAATTGTTCGCCGCCGGGCAGGGTCATCGGACGCTCCCGCTTGGGCGCCACGTGCGCGGTGCGAGGCACCGTCACGCTGAAGCAGCTGCCTGTACCGGCTTCGGAGTGCAGGTCCAGCCGGTGCCCGAGGATGTTCGAAATTCGCTCGCAGATGGAAAGCCCCAGCCCCAGGCCCTTCTCCCCCCACGGTGAGGGGCGGTCCAGTCGCTGGAACTCACCGAAGATACGCGCCTGCTGGTCCAGCGCGATGCCCGGCCCGGTATCCCATACCTCGATGCGCACTTCGCCGCCGCTTCGTCGCGCACCCATGAGCACGCGGCCACGCCGTGTGTATCGCAATGCATTGGAAAGGAAATTCTGCACGATCCGGCGAAGGAGCTGCGGGTCGCTGCGCACCGATAACGTGGTGGGTACCACGTCGAAGGCGATGCCGCGCTGCTCGGCCACGACGGCAAATTGCGGTTTCAGGGAATTGAACAGATCCGTCAGCGAGAACGCGCTGACGTCGGGCCGGTAGCTGCCGGCGTCAAGGCGCGACACATCGAGCAGGGCGTCGAGCAGATCTTCCGCGGCGCGGAACGAGGCATCGATGCGTTCGGCCAGCTGCGCGCTCTCCTCGTCGAGCTTCGGGTACTGGCGCAGTGCGGAGGTAAACAGCCTCGCCGCATTCAGCGGTTGCAGCAGATCGTGGCTCGCCGCGGCCAGGAAGCGCGTCTTCGAGGCATTGGCAGCTTCCGCATCAAGGCGCGCCTTGGCGGTGTCAGCCAGTGCCTCGGAGAGTTCGGCCGTGCGCAGGTCCACGCGTTGCTCGAGGGTCTCGTTGGCCTCGATCAGCGCCTGCTCGGCGTGTTTGTACGCGGTGACATCGGTATAGGTGGTGACATAACCACCGCCAGGCAGCGCGCGGCCACGCATTTCGATCACCGTGCCGTCGGGACGTATACGCTGGAACAGGTGCGGCGAGCCCGCCCTCATGTAGCCGATGCGCTTGGCGACATGTTGCTCCACTTCGCCGGCGCCGCATTCGCCGTGTTCGGCGTTCCATCGGATCAGGTCGCTCACGGGCAGGCCCACATACACCATGCCCTCGGGGTAATCGAACAACTCCACGTAGCGACGGTTCCACGCCACCAGGCGCATATGGACGTCCACCACGCTGATGCCCTGCGATACGTTTTCAAGCGTGGTGGAAAGGAGCTCCCGGTTGAAGCGCAATTCCTGGGACGCTTCATCCATCAGCGCCATCGCCTCGGCGATGTCCAGGCCCGTGCCCGACAACGCGCTGATAAGGATGCGCCGCGCGCTGGCTGCGCCTACCGCGCCGGCCAGAAGACGCTCGGTGAACTGGATCAGCGCGCGGTCGGCCGATTGACCGGGCTGCAATTCCTTACCGCGGCGCATGCCGTACTCGGCGAAGGCGCGTTCGGTGCTGCGTTCGCCCACGATGCGGCCGGCAATGGCGAACAGGTCGCGCACAGCCACGCGACCGCGCCAGTCGCCGGCACCGGTGGTCACGCCGGCCAATGGATCGACGAACAAGGCGGCATGCAGGCGTTCCTCGATGCCCGGGCGCACGCGCAGGGAAATGAACACCAGCGCGCCCACGTTCATCAGCAACGACCAGAACGTGCCATGCGTGACCGGATCCCAGCCAGTGAGGTGGAAGAGGCCTGTGGGCCGCAGCCACTCCAGCTTCAACGGCCCTTCCTGCAACCATGCCTGCGGCAACCAGCCCGAGCGGATCATCGCCGGCATCAGCAGGGTGTAAGCCCAGGTGGCGAAGCCTGCAAGCAGGCCCACGTAGACACCTATCCGGCTTGCACCGCGCCAGTACAGGCCCGAGACGATCGCCGGGGCGAACTGCGCTACGGCAGCGAAGGCAAGCAGTCCCGTGGCGGCAAGGTTTTCATCACCGGCGAGCAGGCGGTAGTAGGCGTAGGCGCCGGCGGCCAGCAGCACGATGGCCACGCGTCGCACGCGAAGCACGATGTACGACAGGTCGTTGCGATGCTCCAGTCCCAGGCGATGGATGCGCAGCAGCGCGGGCATCACCAGGTCGTTACTGATCATCGTCGACAGTGCCACCGCTGCCACGATCACCATGCCGGTGGCTGCGGAGAACCCGCCGACGAAGGCAAGCAACGCCATGCTGTCGTTGCCCAGGGCCAGTGGCAGGTTAAGCACCCATGCGTCGGCCGATCCACCGCGCACCGCAGGCAGGTTTGTACCTGCGGCGACGATCGGCAACACGGCAAGGCTGATCAGCGCCATGTAGGCCGGGAATGTCCAACGCGCGCGGCGCAGGTCCTGTGGGTCTTCGCATTCCACGACGCCAATATGGAACTGCCGGGGGAGGCAGAACATCGCGCAGAAGGCCAGCAGGGTTTGCGCAATGAACCCCGTGGGCAGGCCTTGCCTGAGCTCGTTGGCGGCCGGCGCGAAGGTAGCAGCCAGGCCGGGGCCATGCATCCATGCATAGACGCCGATGGCGATGAATGCCACCAGCTTCACCAGCGACTCCACCGCCACCGCCAGCATCATGCCGTGGTGATGTTCGGAGGCATCGATGCTTCGCGTGCCGAACAGGATGGCGAAGGTGGCCAGCAGGATCGCACACCACATGGCGCTGTCGCCCATCAATGGGATCGCCGCACGCGGGTGACCTGCAGTGAGCACGTGGAATGACATCGCCACGGCTTTGAACTGCAGGGCGATGTACGGGATGATCGCCACCACCGCGATGATCGCCACCAGCGCCGCCAGACCGTGCGACTTGCCGAAGCGTGCGGCGATGAAGTCGGCGATCGACGTGATGTTGCGCTCGCGCGATACCAGCACCAGGCGCTGCATCAGTCCGAAGCCCATCACCAGCAACAAAAGTGGGCCAAGGTAAATCGGAAGGTAGGCCAGGCCATCGCGCGCCGCGGTGCCCACGGCGCCATAGAACGTCCACGACGAGCAATAGACGGCAAGCGCCAGGCTGTAGACGATCGGGCGCAGCCGGGGCTGCCGCGGGTACAGCGGCCGGCGATCGCCTGCGTAGGCCACGGCGAACAGCAGGCCCACGTACACCAATGCCAGCAACAGCAGGTAACCGCCTGCAATCACATCGTGCCCCCGGGATTCATGCAGCCATTCTAGGCACAAGTTGCCCCGCCCTTCGCCATGGCGGTTACCGGACGTTACCATCGGTGGATGATTGTGCCTTCCCGCCTGCCCCATCTTGCCGACGACGAGATCCACCTGTGGCCGATGCGCCTGGCGTCGTGCAACGAGAACGCCGGACATGCCGTGCTGCCCTGGCTGGGTGCCTACCTGGGCGTGTCGCCGGCTGACTTGCGCCTGGGTCACGGCCCTTTCGGCAAGCCGGCACTTGAAGGTGAGCACTCCCGGTTGTCCTTCAGCTGGTCGCACACCGGCGAGGTAGCCCTGCTTGGCGTGGCCTGGGAACTGCCGGAGCTGGGTGTGGACATCGAACGCGACCGCCCCCGGCCGCGCCTTCTGGACATTGCCGGGCGCTACTTCGCCGTCGGTGAAACTGCCTGGCTGGCAGCGCAGCCACCGGAGGATCGGCAAGCCGCCTTCCTGCGCCTGTGGACGGCCAAGGAAGCGGTTTTGAAGGCCCATGGCCAGGGCCTTTCGTACGGGCTTCACCGGGTGGGTTTTACCTGGAGCGGCGGCCCGGCGGCCAGCGGTTTCGAGGGTGAACTGGCACCGGCATCGCGATGGAGCCTGGCGGAGCCGGCGATCGGACCGGGCCTGCATGCGCACGTGGCGTGGTCCGATGCGCAGCGTGCGCGGCGCGTGCTGCTACCCGGTGGCGGGGAACCTCTGGCGCGCATGCCGGTCTGATGCTTTGTTGCCAGTCGTGGAAGGGCGCCACACGGACGTGGCGCGTTATGCTCCGTAACAGTCACTGGCGCACGCCTCGCGGCCTGCGCCTTTCTTGTTCATGGACCTGCGATGACCTTCCTTAGCGTCAACCTCAACAAGATCGCCGTGCTGCGCAATTCGCGCGGCGGCAACGAACCGGATCTGGCTACTGCCGCGCATACATGTCTGGACGCCGGATGCGACGGCCTGACCGTGCATCCGCGTCCGGACCAGCGGCACATACGTCCCACCGATGTGCATCTACTGGCCGCCCTGCTGCGCGGCCGCGGTGAATACAACATCGAGGGCAACCCGTTTGCTCCCGCGCGTGGGGAATATCCCGGCTTGCTGGAACTGGCACGTGAAACGCGACCGACGCAGGTGACCCTGGTGCCCGATGGCGATGGCCAGATCACGTCCGACCATGGCTTCGACCTCACGCGGGATTGCGACATGCTCGCGCCCCTGGTGGCGCAGTTCCGCGAACTGGGCTGCCGGGTTAGCCTGTTCGTCGATGCCGGCGGCGAAGGGTTTGCCGAGGCGGCACGCATCGGCGTGCAGCGTGTGGAAATCTACACCGGCCCCTATGCCGAGGCTTTCGCCGCCGGCAAGGCGAAACAAGCACTGGAGCTTTGCGCCGAAACCGCGCGCAAGGCGCAACAGGCGGGGCTGGCGGTGAATGCGGGGCACGACCTCAGCCTGGACAACGTCGGCACCTTCAAGGCTGCGATCCCCGGTCTTGCCGAAGTATCGATCGGGCACGCGTTGATCACCGAGTCACTGTATTCGGGCATGGCGAACGTGGTGCGCCGCTACCTGCAGATCCTGCATTAGGCCTACGGCTTCACGCATAAAAAAACCCCCGCGCAAGGCGGGGGTTTTCCAAAGGGTAGTGCATTGAAACGGTGTTATTGACCGCCACCGGTGTTGACGAAACCGATCTTCACCAGACCCTGGCCCTTCGCGTCGGAAAGAACCTTGGCGACCGCCTCGTACTGGGCGTTGTCGTCGGCGTCGATCTGCAGCTCCGGCTGGTTCGTCTGCTGGGCAACCACCGCGATCTGGGCCTTCAAACCGGCCTCGTCGACGGGGGTGTCGTTCCAGAAGAGCGAGCCATCCTGCTTGATCTGCAGGTGGATCGGATCCGGCGGGGTGACATCCGGCGGAGGATTGTTGCTCGGCTGCGGAAGATCGATCCTGACCTTATGGGAAAGGATCGGCGCGGTGATCATGAAGATGATCAGGAGCACCAGCATGATGTCCACGAACGGAGTCACGTTGATCTCCGAGTTGAGCTCGTCGCCGCCGCCTCCGAGCTTCATCGCAAGAAGTGCCGCTTGATGATGTTGAGGTAGTCCTGCTCGAACATGTCCATCTCGGACCGCAGGACGCGGATGCGGCGCGTGAAGAAGTTGTAGGCCATCACGGCGGGGATCGCGGCGATCAGGCCGATCGCCGTTGCGAACAGCGCCTCGGCGATGTGCGGGCCGATCTTCTGGAGCGACGCGGCGCCGCCGTTGCCGGGATCCTTCATGTCCTGGAACGCGAACAGGATGCCCATGACGGTGCCGAACAGGCCGATGAACGGGCCGGCCGAGCCCGTCGTCGCGAGGAATGGCGTCATCGACTCGAGCTTCGTGGTCTCGACGGTCTGCGCTCGCCGCAGCGCGCGCTCGATGTTGGCGAGGTTGCCTTCGCGGTCGTCCTTGAGCGCGTCGTCGGACGCGAGCTTCGCGAGCTCGGTGTAGCCGGCCACGAACATCTGCGAGATCGGGCTGTTGCGCAGCGCCTGGGCCTGCTTGTAGATCTGCTCGATGTCGCGCGAGCGCCAGAACGAGTCGGTAAATTTCGCCGACTCGGCGGCCGCGCGGCGGATGTACAGCGCCTTGTAGATGATGATGTACAGGCC
Source organism: Pinirhizobacter sp. (assembly GCF_036499745.1). NCBI lineage: Bacteria > Pseudomonadati > Pseudomonadota > Gammaproteobacteria > Lysobacterales > Rhodanobacteraceae > Pinirhizobacter > Pinirhizobacter sp. Next base: position 4,241 of record NZ_DASYDG010000018.1, on the reverse strand, counting down.
CACCACGAACATCAGGGCGAGCAGGATCATCACGCACTTGACGATCCAGTGGGACCTGTCGAACAGCTCTGGAATATCCAGCGACGTGGCGAGGGCGTACGCCGTATGTTTCGACAAAACCCCTGGCATAATGAGTGCCTCGGCGATAGCACGCGCCATGCGACCCGGTCAAATCACCCTGGCATGCCTCTCGGTCGCGACGCTTAGTCAGAGCGTGGCATGCAGCACCGTGGACGGCGGTGCGGTGGAGCTCTCGTGGCGGCTGCGTCCGGAGCCGGGAGACGTGGCGGTCACCAATCCATGCGATCCGTTCGTGTGCTGCGAACCGGGCGAGCCGGGGACCAACCCGATCGATCGGATCGAGCTGTCCTGGGACGTGGATGGCGACGTCGGATCTGCAAGCTGGTCCTGTGATGACGGCAACGGCGTGACCTTGTTCAACGTGCCTCCCGGGCAGGCCCTGCTGAGCGTGGTGCCGGTCTGCCAGGAGGGCCACGCGGCGGACCCGAGCACGTTCGTGGCCCCGGCGCCGGAGCTGCGCGCGGTCAACGTCGGCGACACGGTCAGCCTGGGCGCGGTGGAGCTGCTGCTGCGGATCGCGTCGTGCGGGAGCGCGGGCAGCGATGGGAGCGCGCAAGCGTGCATCTGCGGGGACTAGCGATCGGCGTCGTGCTGGCGGGGTGTGGCGGCGGCCATCCTGCGCCGGCACCCGCGGCGGGCTCCGATCTCGCCGCGCAGGCCGAGGCCGCCTACAACGCCCCCGATCTGACGAGGTCGTTCCCGCTCGCGAAGCAGGCCTGCGACGCGAACAGCGCGTTCGGCTGCACGCTGCTCGGGTTGCACTATCAGGACGCGCGCGGCGCGCCGTGGGATCACCCGGCGGCCGTCGCGGCGTACGAGAAGGCGTGCGCTCTCGGCGATGGCACCGGTTGCTTCAACCTCGAGAGCATGTACCGCGGCGGCCACGGCGTGACCGTCGACAACAAGATCGCCGACGAGCTGCACGCGAAGGCCCGCGCGAAGTGGCAAGCGCAGTGCGACGGCGGCGAGCCGCGGCGCTGCGTGAACGTCGCGTACCTGGTGTCGACCGACGGTCCTCCGACCGCCGACAGCCGCGCGCGCGTCTACGCGCTCGACAAGCAGGCCTGCGACGCGGGCGATCCGGAAGGTTGCGGTGTGCTGCCGCGCGCCGCGCTCGAGGCCGGCAAACTGACCGCGGCCGAGTACGTCGCGCAGTCCGACGCGCAGTGCACCAAGGGCATCGCCGACGCGTGCCTGGAGCTCGGCGCCACGCTGAAGGCCGGCGACGGCGAGCGCGGCGTCGCGCAGGACGCGATGCGCGGCACCGGGCTGCTCCACCGGGCGTGCTCGCTCGGCAGCCCGGCCGGCTGCTACTGGGCCGAGGAGTACGAGGCGGCGTGCGATCGCGGCTATGCGCAGGGCTGCGCCGCGATGGCCGCGAAGGAGGTCGACCAGGCGCGCGCGGCCGAGCTCGCGAAGCGCGGGTGCCAGGGCGGCGACGCCGCCTCGTGCGAGCTGATCGCCCGCGACTACCGCCTGGGGCACGGCGTCACCCACGACGATGCGACCGCGATCACATGGGCGCGCGAGGCGTGCTCGATGGGCCGCCCCGCGATGTGCGGCATCCTGATGATGAAGGGCCTCGAGCTGCCCGTGCCCCCCGAGGCGCTGCCCGCGCTGTACAAGTCCGCGTGTGACTCGGGCGTTTCGCCCGCGTGTTCGCATGTGTCGAAGTAGCGAGTCGTAGCTATGGGGCCCGCGATTTGGCATCGTACGCAGCCGTGAAGTCCCTCGCTCTGCTGCCCCTGGTCCTCACTGCGTGCGTCGTGCAGAACGGAGGCAACGGGCTCAACAGCGGCGACGCCGTGGTGTCCGTGACGTGGAGCCTGCGCAACGTCGCCGGCGCCGAGCAGACCTGCCCGGACGGCATCACGGTCGCGCAGGTCATCGCGCAGCCGGTCGATTCGCTCGAGGGCACGCCCGAAGGCGCCCCGCTCGTCACGCTGTTCGACTGCAGCGCGAAGAGCGGCACGATCCAGCTCGACCCGGCGTCGTACCTGATCTCGGTGCGCCTCGAGAGCGCGGACGGCGACATGATCTACGCGAGCTCGACGCCATCGAACATCCTCGACCTGAGCGCGATCGACACCAGCGAGACGTTCGACATCTACACCGACGGCGGCTACCTGTCGCTCAGCTGGGACCTCATCGGCCAGACCGGCGGCATCCTCGACTGCGCGGGGGCCGGCGTCAGCGACATCCGCATCGTGCTCACGCCGAAGAGCGGCAGCGGCAGCGCGACCTCGACGCAGCCGATCAACTGCCCGACGTTCGGCGGCACGACCAACGTGGTCCCGGCCGGCGACTACTCGCTCGCGATCAACGCCGAGGCGAACGGCACGACGGTCGGCACGTTCGCGGTGGCGGATTCGATGGTCCTGGCCCCGAACGAGGTCGATGGCCTCGGCGAGATCGAGATCCCGATCGCAGGTAAGTAGAACCGCGCTAAGGTGAGCGCATGAGCGTGCGCGGTCGTCTCGGCCTCGGGCCGAGCCAGTTCCGGATCACTCCGGCCGCGATGTTCTTCGCGCTCGGCGAGCTCGGCTTGTCGCTCGTGTGGTTGCTCGCGCCGGAAGAGGCGCGCACCACGATGGTCGAGTGGGTGAGCGCGTCGCCGAGCACGGTGTTCGAGCGCGGCCACGTGTGGACGCTCGCGACCAGCCCGTTCCTCGAGCCGAACTTCCTCGGGATCATCCTGCACATGGTGGTGCTGTGGTCGTTCGTGCCGACGCTCGAGCGGTTCTGGGGCACCACGCGGTTCGTCCGGTTCGTCGCGATCACGTCCCTCGTCGGCACGGTCGTCGGCACGCTGATGGGCCACTTCGTGACGGGCATGGACGTGCCGATCACCGGCCTGAACGCGTTCATCGACGCCTCGCTCGTCGCGTTTGGCATCACGTACGCGCGCCAGCCGGTGCAGTTCTTCGGCGTGCTGCCGCTGACCGGCCGCCAGCTGATGTACGGGTTCATCGGCTTCCTGGTGCTGTCGACGGTGCTGCAGCAGGCGTGGGAGACCGGCGCGGCGAGCGCGGCGGCGATGGCCACAGCGGCGCTCATGACCTCCAAGTGGAGCCCGATGCTGGCGTGGAAGCGCCGCAAGATCGCCAAGGCGCGGGCGAAGCTGTCGGTGATGCAGGGCGGCGTGACCGGCCCCACGAAGCCGAAACCGAAGAAGCCCGACGAGCGTTTCTTGAACTGACGCCCGGGTCGTCTGATAGGGTCGGCTCCCATGCGAGCCGCCCTTGTTGGCCTGATCTTCGTCGCAGCTGTCTCCGCTGCTTGCGGTCCCAGCCATGGCCCTGGTGCGGGCGATGACGTCAATGAGGGCCTCGTCTCGATCGACGTGAACCCGCCGAACCAGACGCTCACGTACGCCGGCACGCCCGCGACAGTCGCGTACACCGCGACCGGCCACTTCAGCGACGGCTCGACGAGGGTAATCGACCCGGGGGACGTCGCGTTCTCGCTCGACGCGGACGGCGAGACGCTCGGCACGATCACCAACGGCACGTTCACCGCGCTCGGCACGGCCGCCGGCAAGGGCGGCGTCGAGGCCACGGTCGGCACGATCGTCGGCTCGACGTCCGTGATGGTCGTCGTGCACACGACGCAGTTCGGCAGCGGCGTGGACCCCGCCGCCGGCAGCAACTTCGGCGCGGATCCGATCGCGACGGGCGGCGCGGGCGAGCAGACGATCGACTACCCGCTCGACGGCGCGGTGATGCCGTCGTCCGTCAAGGCACCGCACGTCATGTGGGAAGGCCCGTCGGCGGCGGCCGACCTCGTGCGCGTGCGCTGGACCGCCGGCGCCGCGACGCTCGACACGATCCTCGCCGTCGCCGATCCCGCGACGTTCACCGCGGATCTGCAGCCGTCCGACGCCGACTGGCAGACGCTGCTCGCCAGCGCGCAGGGCGAGCCGATCTCTGTCGAGGTCGACCACTGGGACGCGACGAACGGCCCGACCGGCGGCACCGCCGTCAGCGTGAAGATCGTGACCGCCGATGTCGTCGGCGCGATCTACTACTGGGACCTCTCGCAGGGCCGCATGCAGCGCATCGACGAGAACGGCCGCGCGCTCGCGATCCCGAACCCGCCGACGAGCATCAACGGCAGCGCCGAGGCCGGCGACCAGTGCGTCGCGTGTCACTCGATCAGCC
>NZ_DASYDG010000017.1:0-122532 GCF_036499745.1 Pinirhizobacter sp. | reverse complement strand
CGGCTCTACGTTGACTTCTTCCTTGACGTTCGGATTGGCCTTGGGCAGGTCAATCTTGATCCGATGCGTCATCAGCGGCGCCGTGATCATGAAGATGATCAGGAGCACCAGCATCACGTCCACGAGGGGCGTGACGTTGATCTCCGACATGGGGCCGCCGCTGTTGCCCCCGGTGCTCATGGACATGGGTCAGAACCTCACTTCTTGACGACGACCGGAGCCACACCGGCTTCGACGCGTGCGCCAGTAGCGAAGTAGTCGTGCAGGTCGTGCGCGAACTCGTCGAAACGGGCGTAGGTCAGGCGGTTGGAGCGGTTGAAGAAATTGTATGCAAGCACGGCCGGGATGGCGGTGAACAGACCGAAGGCGGTCATGATCAGCGCTTCGCCGACGGGGCCGGCCACCGCCTGCATCGAGGCATCGCCCGACGAGGAGATGCGGATCAGCGCGTGGTAGATACCCCACACCGTACCGAGCAGACCGATGAACGGCGCGGACGAACCGACCGTTGCCAGCAGGGTGAGGCCACCCTCCAGGCGCAGGCTTTCGCGAGCGACGGCCTGGCGCAGTGCGCGGTCGATGAACTCCGAGCGCGAAAGCGTTTCGGCAAGACGGCCACCAGCAGCCTGCTGGTGATGGGCAACCGCGGAAGCGGCGTCCAGTGCGATCTTGGAGAACGGTTCGCCCTTGGGCTGTTCCTCGAGTACGCGGATCGCGTCCTGCGTGGAGTTGTTGCCCCAGAAGCCCTGGATCACGCGTTCGGCGCGGCCACGAACCATGCCGTTGCGGATCGCGTTGGCGATGATGAAGTACCAGGAAGAGAAGGACATGATCACCAGGGTCACAAAGACGATCCAACCAAGGGGATCGAAGTTGTGGATAAGGTGATCGAAGCCCATGGCCTTCATGGCTTCGGCGTTGGACTGTGCTGCCGGAGCAGCAGAAGCGGAGGTGTCTTGCAACATAACGCTACCCTTGGGAAGTCAAGCGTGAACTTTGATAGACAAGCGCACTAGAAAGAAGTGCTCAGGTCTGGCTGAGATTGAATGTTACCGGGACGCGAGCATAGCCCTCGACCACTTGTCCACCGCGCTTTGCCGGATTGAACTTCCAGCGCTGTGCGGCCTGTACCGCGGCCTGGTCCAGCTCGCGGAACCCGCTGGACTTATCGACCTTCACATCCTTGGCAGAGCCGTCGACGGCCACCAGCACCAACAACACGACGGTACCTTCATGACGCTGGCGTACGGCCTGCGGCGGGTACTTGGGCGGATTGCGGCTCTGGTAAGACAGATCCGAACTCGCTTCGATCGCCGCGGGCGGAGCCGGCGGAGCCGGGGGCGCGGGTGGCGGAGCGGGCTGCGGATTGTTGGTCGCTTCCTCAACTGCCGGCGGCGGTGTCGGCGGCGGCGGTGTCGGCGGTGGCTTGACCTGCTGGATGATCTTCGGCGGCGGCTGCTTCGGCGGCTCGGGCGGCGGAGGCGGCGGGGGAGGAGGAGGCGGCGGCGGTTCGATGAAATCGACGTTCACCACGCGCTCTTTCTCTTTCTCCTGCTGCTTGGGAGGGGTGGCGGGCGCAACCAGCATGAGGAAGCCGACCGCATGAATCGCGACGGCTACCGCCAACGCGCTCGTGCGTCCCCAGCTGAACGGCGCTTGGCCGGTTAATTCGTTACTTGAGGCCATCTTTCACTATCAAGCAAGTCGATCGGAAGTCGGATCGCACAGGGATTGTCGGCAAAGCCGCATTGACACTGCGAACTTCGCCTGAACGCCTGGGCGGAAAGTAATCAACGGTACACCAGCTTATGGCATTTGTATAGCAGCGAAGGGGCGTTATATGGACGTCTATTCGCGCCCCTTCGGCGCATTTTTACCAATGCCTTTACCTGGCTTTTACTTCGCTGCCGCCTGCTTGAGCCAGGCATTGGCCTTGGACGCCGTTTCCGGGTCCTGGGCTGCCTGTTTCATCGCGGCAACAGCGGCGGGCTTGTTCTTCAGCCCACGCTCGCTCTCGGCCAGCACCATGTATGCGCTGCCCTTGTGTTTGACACCCTTTGCAATCGCGGCGGTGACGGATTTCTTTGCAGCGGAGTACTGGTTCTGCTGCAGCTGCACGCGCGCCATGGCAAGGCCCACCTCGCCATCCTTGGAGAGCGGTTCGGCCTTCTGGTAGTACTGGACCGAACCTGCTTCGTTCTCACCGAGGATCGCAGCGTCGCCCTGTAGCTTGTAGTTCTCTGCGGACTTCTGCATCTTGCCCTTGCTCATGCCGTCTTCGACGACGGCAATGGCTTTGGCGCCATTGCCCTTGGCATCGGTACCGTCCTGCGCGAGCAACATGTACGACTTGGCGAGATTCTGCCAATCGGTTTCGTCGTTGAGCGTGCCGTTGCTGCGCGCCTGTTCGAGCAGCTTGATCGCCTCGGGATACTTTTGCTGTTGCAGCAGTACCGCGCTGGCATTGCGCAGCGCCGTGGCATCACCGGGATTCTTCGCCAGCTGGTCGGAGGCGAGCTTGGAAACCTGATCGGTCTGGCCGGTTTCCGAATAGCTGGCAAGCAGGATCTGGTCCCACTGCGGATTCGGTTTGTCGGTCATCGTCTTGGCTTTGTTGATGGCGGCGATGGCTTCCGGATATTTCTCCATCCGGTAGTCGATCATGCCTTCAAGACCGTGGGCTTCGGCAGTGTCCTTCTTGCCCTGGTCGCGCCACTGCTGCAGCGTCTGCTGCGCCTGCGGATATTGTTCGTCGCCGGCGTAGTACTGGGCCAGGTTGAACTGCAACTGGAAATACGTGTCGTTCGGCAGCGCGTTGCTGTCGAGGGATTTCTTCAACAGTTCGATGCCGCCCTTCTTGTCGCCACCGTTGTACTTGATGTTGGCCAGCGCCTGGGTTGCCAGCGCCTGCGCATACTTGCTCTTCGAGCCATCGGCGATCGGCTGCAACAACTGCTGCGCCTTGGCGTCGTCGTTATCCTGCGCCGCCTGCAAGCCCTGGTTGAGCGAGTCGGCTTCTTTCTTGTCGATCGGGTCGAGCTTGGGCTCGGCGCGCGTGGCGTTGGGGTACAGCGCTTCCTGCTTGGGAGCGTCCTTGGTGTCTTTCGCGATGGCCGGTGTTGCGGCCAGCGTGGCCAGGAACGCGGCACACGCAAGTGCTTTCAGAAGGGAACCCTGTTTCATTCGCCTCACCTTTTGTTGGCATCGCGCCTGAACGCGATGGGGGACCCGAGAGGGTAACCCGGCAGCGCAGCTGGAACAAGTTGCGGTGCCGCAAAAAAAGGCGTGTCAAAACAATGGCTTGTTATATAAACGTTGACGCGCCACGAAACATATTGTCGTACAAGGGAATTTTTTGTGCATTCGTACCGCCCCGCTGTTGCAGCGGGACGGTCCACGAACCCTCAGACGTCGAGGTTGGCGACCCTCAGCGCGTTCGCCTCGATGAACTCGCGGCGCGGCTCCACCGCTTCGCCCATCAGCATGGAGAACATCTGGTCGGCGGCCACGGCGTCTTCGATGCCCACCTGGAGCATGCGGCGGGTTTCCGGATTTACCGTGGTTTCCCACAGCTGCTCGGGGTTCATTTCGCCCAGGCCCTTGAAGCGCTGGATGGCACGACCCTTCTTCGCTTCGTCGAGCAGCCAGTTGCGGGCCTCGACAAAGCGCAGGACGCCACGTGAAGCGTTGCCGCGCCGAACCACGGCGTCGGCCTGGATCATGCCGGCCACCGCCTCAGCCACGACACGGATGGGGCGGAATTCAGGGCCGTTGAAGAACGACTGGGGCAGCAACCAGGTGTGGTCCAGGCCGTGCTGGGTGCGCACGATCTCGATCGCCGCGGACTGTTCGCCCGCCGCCGGACGAAGCGCCATGCGATAGCTCGGCCGACCCAGGCCGCTGGTATTGAGGCCCTTGGCCACGCCCTCGAGCCATGAAGCCATCATGGCCGGATCCTGCCAATGCGCCTCGGTGAGCACCGGCTGCTCCAGCATGCCGGTGAAGGCCGCGGAATCGTAACGGTGCGCCATGCGACCGATCTGGTCGAGCGCGGACTGGTAATCCTTCAACAGTTTTTCCAGGGCCTCACCGGTGATCGGTGGCGCGTCCGGGCTGTAGACCAGGCTGGCGTTATCCACCGCGCTGGAGATCAGGTAGTTGTTCAAGGTGGCGTCGTCCTTGATGTACATCTCCTGCTTGCCCTGCTTTACCTTGTAAAGCGGCGGCAGGCCGATGTACACGTGGCCGCGCTCGATCAGCTCGGGCATCTGCCGGTAGAAAAAGGTGAGCAGCAGCGTGCGGATGTGGGATCCGTCCACGTCCGCGTCGGTCATGATGATGATGTGGTGGTAACGGAGCTTATCGGGGTTGTATTCGTCTTTCCCGATACCGGTGCCCAGCGCGGTGATCAGCGTGCCGACCTCGGCAGAACTGATCATCTTGTCGAAGCGGGCTTTCTCCACATTGAGGATCTTGCCCTTCAATGGCAGCACGGCCTGGGTCTTGCGGTTGCGGCCCTGCTTGGCCGAGCCACCGGCGGAGTCACCCTCGACCAGGAATATTTCCGACAGGGCCGGATCCTTTTCCTGGCAGTCGGCGAGCTTGCCCGGCAGGCCGGCAATGTCCAGCGCGCCCTTGCGGCGGGTCATTTCGCGGGCCTTGCGGGCGGCTTCGCGGGCTCGGGCGGCGTCCACCACCTTCGAGGCGATGATCTTGGCCTCGGCCGGATGCTCGAGCAGGTATTCGGAGAACTTGTCGTTCACCACCTGCTCCACCACGGTCTTGACCTCGCTGGAGACCAGTTTGTCCTTGGTCTGCGAGGAGAACTTCGGGTCGGGCACCTTTACCGAGAGCACGGCGATCATGCCTTCACGCATGTCGTCGCCGGACAAGCTGGTGAGCTTGGCGTTCTTGGCCAGGCCTTCCCGCTCGATGTAGCCCTGCAGGGTACGGGTGAGCGCGGTGCGGAAACCGGTGAGGTGGGTGCCACCGTCGCGCTGCGGGATGTTGTTGGTGAAGCAGAACATCGTTTCCTGGTACGCATCGGTCCACTGCATGGCGACTTCAACGGTGATGTCGTCTTGCGTGGTGTTGATGCTGATCACGTTCGGATGCAGCGGCTGCTTCAGTTCCGAGAGGTGCTGCACGAACGAACGGATGCCGCCTTCGTAGGCAAACGTGTCGCTGCGCTCGTTCCGCTCATCGGAAAGATGGATGGTGACGCCGGAATTGAGGAATGCCAGCTCGCGTAAGCGCTTGGCCAGGATGTCGTAATGGAATTCGTTGTGGCTGGTAAAGGTGACGGTGCTGGGCAGGAAGCGCACCAACGTGCCGCGAAGCGACGACGGTCCGACCGTCTTGATGGGATACAGCGGCTCGCCGTCGGCATATTCCTGGACGTATTCCTGGTCATCGCGATAAATGGTGAGCCACAGCTTGGCGCTAAGGGCATTGACCACCGAGACGCCCACGCCGTGCAGGCCGCCGGATACCTTGTAGGAATTGGCGTCGAACTTGCCGCCGGCGTGCAGGACCGTCATCACCACTTCGGCGGTGGACTTGCCCTCTTCCGGGTGGATATCCACCGGAATGCCGCGACCATTGTCTCGGACGCTCACGGAGCCATCGTCGTGGATGATCACGTCAACCTGGTCGCAATAGCCCGCCAGGGCCTCGTCGATGGCGTTATCCACCACCTCGAACACCATATGGTGCAGGCCGGTGCCGTCATCGGTGTCGCCAATGTACATGCCAGGACGCTTACGGACGGCATCCAGGCCTTTCAGAACCTTGATGTTGCTTGAATCGTATGTTTGGTCAGTCATGCACCCATCCAGACAGGCACCGCCGCGCCGGAGGCGCGGATCGGGCATTCGATCAATTATAGCAGGGCGGCGACGTGGCCTTGTTCCACGTGGAACATCGTCACTGGGACCGTCTCAAGCGCTGATGGGACGTCCGTGCCGGTGATGAGCACCTGCGCCCGGTGCTCAAGTAACTGCCCTACTACCCACTCTTGATGAGTACGATCGAGCTCAGATGCAAGATCATCGAGGCAGATAACAGGCCATTCGCCGCGGTTCGCCGCATAAAGCGATGCTTGCGAAAGCAGGGCAGCCATCGCCGTGAGTTTCTCCTGGCCCCGGGACAAATGCTCCCGTAGTGGCGCGTTTTCGAAGTGAATGGACCAGTCCGCCCTGTGGCTACCCACCGTGGTATGGCCACGACCCTGATCGCGCTCCCGACGAACCCGCAGGGCCTCGTCCAGGTTGAGGTCGTCCGGCCAGCCCCGCCGATACACCAGTTCCACCGCACCCAACTCCGGAAGCAGTGCCGAGGCGTATCGGGCCAGATGGAGCCGAAGCTGTTCCAGGTAGGACGCCCGATGGCTATCGATGGCCTGGCCTGACTGCGCCAGTTCGACCTCCCAGGGCTCCAGAAGGCCAGGATCCACCGACCCACCCTGCCGCAGCAGGCTGTTCCGCTGTTTCAGGGCGCGCTGGTAACGGCGCCAAGCCAGCAGGAAATCTTGTTCCACGTGGAACACACCCCAGTCGAGGAATCGACGCCGCTCCTCGGAGGGCCCGGCAATGAGTGCGTGCGATCCGGGTTCGAAACAGACGACAGCGGCGTGCTGTACCAGCGCGCCAAAGCTGGACGCTGGGGCCCCATCCACGCGCGCCGACCACTTTCCGCCCTCTTTGCCGAATCCGAGGCGATGGCGCGTCCCCGACGCTAGCGACACCTCAGCGAATACCGAGAATCCTGCGGCACCGCGACTGATCAGGTTTTCCCGGCTGCCGGCGCGAAACGACCCGGCGTGTGAAAGAAGGTAGGCCGCCTCCAGCACGCTGGTTTTGCCGGCTCCGTTGGAGCCGGTGAAAAGATTCATCCCCGAGGCCAGCGAAAGCGAAACATCCGACAGTGATCGAAGGTTGACGATGCGCAAGGTATCGATATTCATCGCACCAGCCCCACAACGAAAGACGCCGGGAGGTCGAAGGACCGTCCCGGCGTCGGCTTCCGGCAAGCGGCTGCCGGTGGTGTCACAGGCGTAGCGGCATGATCACGTGGCGGGCGTCTTCGCTGCCTTCTTCCTGCAGCAGGCAGCTCGATTGCGCATCGCGCAGGCTCAAGCGCACGCTTTCGCCACGCAGTGCACCCAGGGCGTCGAGCAGATAGCCCACATTGAAGCCCACGGCCAGATCAGACACCGACGTCTCGCATTCCACTTCCTCGACGGCTTCTTCCTGCTCGGGGTTGTGCGCCACGATACGCAACTTGCCGGGACTGAGTTCCAGCTTCACGCCGCGGTACTTCTCGTTGGACAGGATGGCGGCGCGCTGCAAGGCGCTTCGCAGCACTTCCCGGTCGATCGTGGCTGTTTTATCGGCACCGAGCGGGATCACCGCTTCGTAGTCCGGGAAACGACCGTCGATCAGCTTGGAGGTAAACACCACGTCGCCACGGCGCACACGCAGGTGATTCCGGCCAAATTCGATCTCCACCGAACCCTCACCCGTCTCGAACAGGCCCACCAGTTCATTGACACCCTTGCGCGGGATGATGATCTGGCGACGTGCGGCCACCGAGCTTTCCAGCTGGGTCTGCTTCAGCGCCAGGCGATGGCCGTCGGTGGCCACGCAACGCAAGGTGTGTTCCTGGAGGTCCAGCAGCATGCCGTTCAAGTAATAACGGACGTCCTGGTTGGCCATGGCGAAGGACGTACGGTCCATCAGGTCGCGGAGGACTTCCTCGGGAAGGGTGACCCGTTCCACCAGCTCGATCTCGTCGATCACCGGGAATTCGGTGCTCGGCAGGGTGGCGAGCGTGAACCGGCTACGCCCGGCATTCAGGGCGACTCGCTCGCCGTTGAGCTTCACGTCGATCTTGGCACCGTCGGGAAGTGCCCGGACGATGTCGAAGAGCTTGCGTGCCGGAATCGTGACTTCGCCGTCCTGGACGCTGGTCGCCGGGGTGCTGGCGATCATTTCCACTTCAAGGTCGGTGCCGGTGAATGAAACGCGCTCCCCCGAGGCCTGGACCAGCAGGTTAGCGAGCACCGGCAAGGTTTGCCGACGCTCCACCACTCCCACCACCTGTTGCAGGGGCTTTAGCAGAACTTCCCGTTGGATGCTGAATTGCATGCGTCCCCTACTCCTGCTTTTTTGTTTTTAAGATGTATTTAGTGGTGGTTGTAGGTGCTGTGCGTAACTCGAAAAAACCCGGTAAAACCTTCAAAATCAAAAACTTAACCGAATGTTTCAAGCTGTATCGTTTGGTTCAACGACTGTGTGTGATCTGTGGATAAGTCGGGCACCTGCGGTTACCCAACTATTATCCACACCTTGTCAGCCCGTTAATATACGAATCAGCTGTTCCCAGTCCTGGCGCATGCGAACGTCCTTCTCGCAGAAGCCGCGGATGGTGCGGCAGGCATGCAGCACCGTGGTGTGGTCACGCCCGCCGAAAGCCTCGCCAATCTCCGGCAGGCTGTGTTCGGTCAGTTCCTTGGACAACGCCATGGCCACCTGCCGGGGTCTCGCCAGCGAGCGCACACGGCGCTTGGACAGGAGGTCGGACAGGCGCACCTGGTAATAGTCGGCCACCGTCTTCTGGATGTTCGGTACCGTCACGGCCTGCGCGTGCGTGTTGAGCAGATCCCGCAGGGTTTCTTCGGCGAAATCCGTGGTGATCGGCTTGCCGTAGAAGTTCGCCCGGGCCGCCAGCGTGTTGAGCGCGCCTTCCAGGTCGCGCACATTGGAGCGGATCCGGCGCGCCAGCAGCATGGCGACGTCTTCGGATACAGCCATGCCCTTGTCGTGCGATTTGGACAGCAGGATCGCCGCACGCGTTTCGAAGTCGGGCGGTTCGATCGCCACCGACAAACCCCAGCCCAGGCGCGACTTCAGCCGCGGCTCGAGCTTGTCCAGTTCCTTGGGATAGCGGTCGCAGGTCAGGATGATCTGCTGCTTGGCTTCAAACAGCGCGTTGAAGGTGTGGAAGAATTCCTCCTGCGTGGTGTCCTTGCCGGCGAAGAACTGGATATCGTCGATCAGCAACGCATCCACCGAGCGAAAGCGGCGCTTGAACTCGTCCATGCTTTTCGTTTGCAGGGCCCGCACCATGCCGCTGACGAACTGCTCCGAACGCAGGTACAGCACCCGCGTGCCGGGGTTGTTGGCCACGATCAGGTTGCCCGCGGCGTGCATCAGGTGGGTCTTGCCCAGGCCCGTGCCGCCGTACAGCAGCAGCGGGTTATAGGCCCGTCCCGGGTTCATCGCCACCTGCATCGCGGCAGCCTTGCCCAGCTGGTTCGACTTGCCTTCCACGAAGGTCTCGAACGTGTAGTGCGGGTCGAGGTTGTGGGTGTATTCGGGCTCGGCCGGCAAGGAAGGTTCCGGCGAGCGCACGGCGCTGGGCTGCGACGAGGCCGGACGCGGCGGGGCCGGGCGTGGCGCGCTCGAACCCACCTCAAGGCGCACGGGGATCTCCCGGCCGGCCAGGTGATCCACCACGCCACGGATGGTGGGCAGGTATTGCTCGCGTACGGCGTCCAGGGTGTACGGATTGGGTGCGAAAAGATGCAATCCATTGATATCTTCGCGGGCCTGCAAGGGCATCAGCCAGGTATGCAGATCCTCGGCGCTCAATTCGCCTTCCAGACGCTCAAGGCAGCGCCGCCAAAGTTCACTCATCAGGGTTCGGTCTAGGCTTGTCTCCCGCGGGACGCGGGAAGGACAGTGGAGTCTACCAGCAAGGGGCGTCCCCTCCGGGCACCGCCCGGCCAGCGGCCGGACCCATGTGTTTGACAGCGCGCCAAAAACTTCCCATACTTTCCAACCTTTTTCCCTCCAGACACACGGACTTCGCCATGAAGCGGACATTTCAGCCCAGCGTCCTCAAGCGCGCCCGTACCCACGGTTTTCGTGCCCGCATGGCCACGAAAGACGGCCGCAAGATCCTCAGCGCTCGCCGCGCCAAGGGTCGCAAGCACCTGATCCCGTAAGAAGCCTGCAGATGGCTGCTGCCGGCATGCCGCGCGAGGCGCGGCTACGGCGCGCCGCCGACTTCGACACGCTTCGCCAGGCCAGCGGCCGCTCCAGCGGCCGCTGTTTTATTTTGCGCTACGGAAACAACGAGGTTGGCACTGCCCGCATGGGCCTTGCCATTTCCAAGCGTGTTTCCAAGCGTGCGGTTGATCGCAACCGCCTCAAACGCCTGGCGCGTGAGTCGTTTCGCCGCGCCCTTCCCGGCTTGCCCCCGGTTGATATCGTCGTGACCGCCCGCACCATCGCGCTTGAGTGCTCGGGCGCGGAGCTTCTTGCCGAGCTTGATGAGCTTTTTGCCCAGGTGCGGCCGTTGAAGGCGGCACAGCCTCCCGGCACAATCGCGGGCTGAACCTCCACTCTTCCTTTCGTTCCGCGACTGTGCCCGTCGCGCCACCGGACACGTCCAAGCAATGAATCAATCGCGGCTGTTCATTCTCATGGCGCTCATCGCCGTCTCCTACCTGCTGATGGAAGCCTGGCAGAAGGATTACGCCCCGCCACCGCCCGTAGCTGCACCCGCTGCCACGGCGTCCGTCGATGGTGGCGTGCCGGCGGTCTCCAGCAGCAGCGCCGGGGCCGTGCCGGCCGCCGCCAACGCGGCGTCCGTCGACAAGGCCAATGCGCCGGCAGCGCCAGCGGCACAGCTTGTCACCGTCACCACCGACGTGCTGCGCCTGACCATCGACACCCGCGGCGGCAGCCTCGTCCGCGCTGAACTCCTGGCCTATCCGGATTCGCCGGTCACCAAGAAGAATCCGGCGCCGCCACCGGTGCGCCTGCTCAACGATTCCACCGACCACTACTTCGCCGCACAGGATGGCCTGGTCAGCACCACCGGCGCCGCTCCCGATCACCGCGCGTTGTTCCACGCCGAACAGACCAGCTATGCCCTGGCCGATGGGCAGAACCAGCTGGGCGTGGACCTCACCTGGACGGGCGACAACGGCCTGAAGGTGACCAAGAGCTACAAGTTCACCCGTGGCAGTTACGTCATCGGCTTCGACCAGCACATCGAAAACGGCGGCAGCAGCACCTGGACGGGCAATGCCTACCAGCAGCTGCAGCGCGTGGACCAGCCCAAGCCGGCAGGCTGGTGGACCTCCTACACCGACCCGTCCTCGCATAGTTTCTTCGGCGCCGCCTGGTATAGCCCCGACGAAAAATACGAGTCGATGCCGTTCGCCGAGTTCATCAAGAAGCCGCTCGACCGCCCGATCACCGGCGGCTGGAGCGCGATGATCCAGCATTACTTCTTCGTCGGCTGGATCCCGCCGGCGACCGAAGCCGTGGCGTACTCCACCAAGGTGCTCGACCCCGACACCGCGCACCCGCGGTATCTGATCCGTGCCTTCGGCCCGGCCATCACGGTGGCACCGGGCCAGGCGAATGACAGCACCGCCCGCCTGTATATCGGCCCGAAGCTGCAAGGTACGTTGAACGCCATCGCGCCGGGCCTTGAGCTTTCCACCAACTACGGCTGGCTCACCGCGATCTCCCAGCCGCTGCACTGGGCACTGTCGAAGCTGCATTCGATCTCCGGTAACTGGGGCGTGGCGATCATCATCCTGGTGCTGTTGCTCAAGGCCGCGCTGTTCAAGCTCACCGATGCGCAGTTCCGTTCCGGCGCACGCATGCGCAAGCTGCAGCCGCGCGTGGCCGCGCTGAAGGAACGCTACGGCGACGACAAGGCCAAGATGCAGCAGGCCATGCTCGAGCTGTACAAGAAAGAGAAGGTCAACCCGATGTCCGGTTGCCTGCCGATCCTGATCACCTTCCCGGTGTTCATCGGCCTATACCGCGTGCTGATGGAAAGCGTGGAGCTGCGCCACGCGCCGTTCTTCGGCTGGATCCACGATCTTTCCTCACCCGATCCGCTGTTTATCCTGCCGGCGATCTACGTGCTGATCACCATGGCCACGCAGTTCCTCACGCCTGCCGTGGGCATGGACCCGACCCAGGCCAAGATGATGAAGGTGATGCCGCTGATCTTCGCGGTGGTATTCGCCTTCTTCCCGGCAGGCCTGGTGCTGTACTGGATCATCAACGGCGCCACCAGCCTTACGCAGCAGTACTTCATCACGCGGAGCGTCGACCGCGCGGATACGAAACTGAAAACGTCTTGAGGAAAAACGCGGGGCGCATCGAAGGATGCGCCCCGCTCCACTTATGGACCACGACAACGACACCATCGCCGCGATCGCCACTGCCGCAGGTGCGGCGGGTGTAGGTGTGGTTCGCGTGTCGGGGCCGTTGGCACCAGCCATCGCCCGCTCGCTGCTGGGCCGTATGCCGCGCGCGCGCCACGCACACCTGACCGTGTTCGGCGACGCCAAGGGCGAAACCATCGACCACGGCTTGCTGCTGTATTTCCCGGGCCCCGCAAGCTACACCGGCGAAGATGTGCTGGAACTGCAGGGCCATGGCAGCATGGTGTTGCTCGATGAACTCCTTCGCCATGTATGCACGCTCGGCGCCCGCCTGGCCCGCGCCGGTGAATTTACCGAACGGGCTTTCCTCAATGGAAAGCTCGATCTTGCCCAGGCCGAAGCGGTTGCCGACCTGATCTCCGCGCGATCGCGCGCGGGCGCACATGCTGCGATGCGTTCGATGGAAGGCGTGTTCTCGCGCAAGGTCGATGCCCTGCAGGACGAACTGATCAACCTGCGGGTACATGTGGAAGCAGCGATCGATTTCCCTGAAGAGGAAATCGATTTCCTTGCAGACCCCGCGATCGCGCGGCAGCTCGACGATCTGCGTGCGTCGCTGGACGATCTACTTGTTGAAACGCGTCGCGGTGTGCGTCTTAACGATGGCTTGAGTGTTGCCATCGTCGGCCGGCCGAATGTGGGCAAGTCGAGTTTGCTCAACGCACTGGCCGGTCGCGCGCGCGCCATCGTCACCGATATCGCCGGCACCACGCGCGACATCGTGCATGAACTGGTGACCCTTGATGGCATGGTGATCGAGCTGGCTGATACGGCGGGCTTGCGCGATACCGAGGACCTCGTCGAACGCGAAGGTGTGCGGCGTGCGAATGATGCCCTGCGCAAGGCGGATGTGGCCTTATTAGTGACAACTGCCTCTTGTGTAGAAGAGGATCTGCCCCTGCTTGGCGATGTCCCAGAGGATGTTATCCGGCTGGTAGTGTTGAACAAGGTTGACGTCGAGCCTTCCGCGAGCGACCCCATCGGCCGACTCTCGCTGTCCGCACTTACTGGCGAAGGCGTTGATATGCTGCGTGCTCGCTTACGCGACCTTGCCGGAGTGCGTCAGGGCGACGGCAGCTTTAGCGCTCGCCGTCGTCATGTTTTAGCGTTAGAAGCGACGGCTAGCCATCTTGTGTATGCCAACGTGGCTCTCATTGCTCGCGCTGGCGAACTGGCAGCCGAATCACTGCGCGCGGCCCAGGGCAGCTTGGGCGAAATTACTGGTACCTACACAGCCGACGACTTGCTTGGCAGCATTTTCGGCTCGTTCTGTATTGGCAAGTAGCATCCATTTCAACGCCTGGTCGCGGTATTCACAGCCGTGCCGACGGCCTGTCGCGGCGTCGGGAAATGCAATGCACAAGGAGATGCACCATGACCGGAAAGCACATCAGCAACCCGCATCAAGCAACCTTTGACGGAATCCGCCACCTAGACGGCGAGGGCAACGAGTTCTGGCTGGCGCGGCAATTAGCGCCGTTGCTCGATTACCCGCAATGGCGGAACTTTCTACCCGTTCTGGCTAAGGCGCGTGAAGCTTGCCGCAACAGCGGGCAGCCGGTTGCCGACCATTTTGCGGAGATGCGCAAAATGGTCGATATTGGCTCCGGCGCACAGCGCGAGGTCGAAGACGAGCGTCTGTCCCGTTATGCCTGCTACCTAATCGTGCAGAACGGCGACCCGTCCAAGCCGGTGATTGCCAATGGCCAGACCTATTTCGCCTTTCAGACCCGGCGGCAGGAACTTGCCGATGAGACGGCACTCGCGCGGCTTTCGGAAGACGCCAAACGCCTTGCAATCCGCAACGAACTAGCCACGCACAACAAGCATCTGGCAGCTGCTGCCAAGGGCGCGGGCGTCGAAACCCCGTTGGACTATGCCGTCTTCCAGGATCACGGTTACAAGGGCTTGTATGGTGGACTAGGTGCCAAGGATATCCACGCTCGCAAGGGATTGAAGCTAGGCACAGCCAAACAAGCCTACAGAAAAAGCACCTAAGTCTCGGCCACGCCGCGTCAAATTTCCCGGCGGCGGCCCATCGCGGGCTACGATAGCCATCCCACCCCCTCTCCCGGAATGACCATGCGCTACCTCATCCTCGGTGCCGGCGCCCTCGGTGGCTATTTTGGTGGTCGCATGCTCGAGGCCGGCCTGGACACTACCTTCCTGGTGCGTGAGCGCCGTGCCGCGGTACTGACCAAGCGGGGCCTGCGCGTGACCAGCCCCAAGGGTGACATTCATATCGACAAGCCGCCTCTGGTGAAGGCCGACAGCCTGAAGGCGGAGTACGACGCGATCATCCTCGGCAGCAAGGCGTACGACCTGACCAGCGCCATGGATGCGATCGCCCCGGCGGTGGGCGCCGACACGGCGATCATTCCCCTGTTGAACGGCCTGGACCACATCGAACAACTGCAGCATCGCTTCGACGTCCGCAATGTGCTGGGCGGGCAATGCCTGATTTCGGCAAGCCTGGATGCCGAGGGAGATGTGCGTCACTTCAACGATCTTGACGTGCTGTCCTTTGGCGAACTCGACGGCTCCCACAGCGTTCGCGTGGGTGCCATCGAAAGTGACCTGGCGAAGACGCGCTTCACTGCCCAGGCACTGGACGACATCGAGCTATCGATGTGGGAGAAGTGGTGTTTCATTGCGTCTCTTGCGGGTATCAATTGCCTGATGCGCACCTCTATCGGTGGCGTCATCGAGGCCAGCGGTGGATCGATCGCCCTCAAGCTTTATGACGAATGCGTCGCCGTCGCCGAATCGCAAGGCTTCCAGCCGCGCACCGAAGCGCGGCAGCGTGGACGCGCCGCTCTCTCTGCCGAAGGCTCACCATTGACGGCATCGATGCTCAAGGATATCCAGCGTGGGTCGCGTACCGAGGGCGAGCACATCCTGGGCAGCCTGCTGAAGCGCGCAACGTCGGCGAAGATCGACACGCCGACGCTGGAAGCCGCTACCGTGCATCTTCGTGCCTACGAGAATTCGCTCGCCAATACCACGCAAGCTTGAGGAAATATCGGTACGCACCGGTAAGCGCATAAACGCACACTCAAGGCTCCGCGCGCGAGTGTGTGCCATGAACCCGTTATTCCTTTCCGTCGCCCTGTCCACGCTCGTCGCCAACACGGGCAGCATCAACTTTCGCGGCGCCGTGTTCGCTCCAACCTGTTCATACCATCATGGCGCCGATACCCTGGTCGTACGCTCGGGGGATTGCTACCGGGGGATACGGCCGGTGATCACTGAACCCGGCAGGGAGCCGGATCCGGCCACCCTGGCACTGGTAGGCGCGAACATCCCCACCTGGCACCTTACCTACCCCTAGTTTTCAGACCAGCCGATCAGCCTTGCGGCTGATCAGTACTCACCCGGTAGCGCTGGCCCATGTAACTGGCACTGGCCCACAGCGCCTGCGCAAGCGCCTCGCGGGCAAGCAGCGGATCCACTTCCGCAGGTGTCATCGTCTCGGTAGCCCTGTCATAGGCGAACTGCACCGGCGCGCTGTCCGGCTGCATCACCAGCAGGTCCGTGCCCTTCAGGTAGCCCTGGTTGTCGCTGTACTGCATCACGGCGCGGTCCGGATCGTGCCGGCTGAGGTCGAAGCCAGGCATCGGATGCATGCAATCAATGCCCATCAACGAAAGCAACGTGGGCGGAAGATCCATCTGGCTCACCATCCGCTCGTCGCGGCGTGGCGCCACACCGCTTCCCACGATCAACGCCGGAATGTGGAAATGCCGCACAGGCACCAGGCTGGCGCCGTGCACGCGGGCATCGTGGTCGGCCACCACCAGGAACACGGTGTTCGCCCAATAGGGCGACTGCTTCGCGCGGTCGAAGAATTCGCCCAGGGCCCAGTCGGCGTAGCGCACGGTGTTGTCCACCGTGGCCGGGTCCCCATCGACGGGCAGGCGGCCGGCGGGATATTCCCACGGTGTGTGGTTGCTCACGCTAAATGCCACCGACAACGTCGGTTGGTCGCCATCGTGCATCAGCCGGTGGTGCAATTCGTTGAACATGTCTTCATCGGACGCACCCCATGAACCGGTGAAGCCCGGCTTCACCGCGAACTTCGGCAGGTCCACCACATCGTCGAAGCCGTTGCCCAGGCAAAAACCCTTCATATTGTCGAAGTGGGCTTCACCGCCGTAGATGAAGCGCGAGGCATAGCCGAAATGCTTCAGTAAGCCGGCAATGGTGAAGAAGTCCCGCTGGCTGCGTGGAAGCTTCACCACCGCTTCGGCGGGGGTGGGCGGAAAACCGGTCATCACCGCTTCCAGTCCGCGCACCGAACGCGTGCCCGTGGCATAGGTGCGGGCCAGCAACCAGCCTTCACCGGCAAGGGCATCAAGCCGGGGAGTGAGGCCGCGGCCACCCAGGCATCCGACGAACTGCGCGCCCAGGCTTTCCTCGATGATGATCACCAGGTTGGGCTTATTCCCGCGCTTCACGCTGGGCACCTGGCGATGCTGCGTGTCGCCATCGGCCCTGCCCCAGGCTTTCGCCACGACGGCCTGCACTTCGTCCGCGGGCATGCGGCCGTACACGGCCGACGCGGGCTTGTCGCTGCGCATCACCATGATCGCGTTGGCCACCACGAAAGCGGAGTTCAGCGGCAACTGGTTGATCATCGCGTCGCTGCAGAACGCCACCTGCGCAGCGTTCAGCGGCCGATGCCCAAGGCTGCCGCGGCCGAGCGCGAACAACACCACGAACAACACCAGGGTAAGTACCACCTTCTGCCACAAGGCCAATGCAGGATCCGGGCCGCCGCCATGGATGAAGGCAAGCCCGGCCATGCACAGCAACACCGTGACCACCAGGCCGCCCAGCAGCATCGCCTTGAAGCCACGCCAGAGCATCGTGGAAACTTCGCGTGGATTGCCCAGGTATTCGATGAACAGGCGATTGGGCCGCGTGTCGTATTCGATGATGAACTGGGGCGTGCAAACCTCCAGCAGAACCACGATGCACCACCACACCGAGAACCACGCGCCGACGATCCATACCGCCCAAGGCATGCCGCCAAGCCACGGCGCCAGCAGGAAGGGAAAGCCTGCCACCATCGAAAAGAAGCTCAGGTCGATGCGCAGGCCGCCCCGCATGACCGGCCACAAGCCGCCGGCGGCACGAACGCGCGTGCCTTGCCAGGTGGCAAACACCAGGCGGCAGACGGTGGTCAGGAGCACCGCGGCAAGGAAGAAGCGCCAGCACAGGGAGAGCAAATCAGATAGTCCTTGTAGGCAATCGGCTACTTTACCGCGGACGCGAAGGCTTCGGTTTCACGTAACGATGGCATGCCGCCCTGCGCGCCCAGCCGCGATACCGAGAGCGCCGCCGCGGCGCAGGCCAGGCGCACGGCCTCGTTGATGCCGCGATCCAGGAACACGGCCATGGCGCCGTTGAACGTATCGCCAGCGCCCGTGGTGTCTACGACCTCCACCGGGAAGCCCGGCTGGTGGACGGGTTCGCCACCGTCGCGATACCACGCGCCTTCGCTGCCGCGCGTAAGTACCACCGGGCAGGGTGCGCGCGCCATCAGCGTACGAAAGTCGTCCTCGGGGCTTTCACCAAGCACGCCGGCAAGTTCGTGCTGGTTCGGCGTGAGGTAGCGCACGCGCTTGAGCAGCGTCGCGGAAAGGCGCTGCGCCGGCGCAGGGTTCAGGATGACCGGCACGCCGGCCCGGGCGGCAACGCCGACAGCCGCCTCAACCGCTTCGAGTGGAATTTCCAGCTGAAGCAGCACGGCGTCGGCACCATCGAAGGCGGCAGCGGCCTTTTCTACCTGGGCCGCCGTGACGCGGGCGTTCGCTGCCGGGACCACCACGATCTGGTTCTCGCCGCCGGCCACGGTGATCGATGCGGTGCCGCTTTCGGTATCGTCAAGGCGCATCACATGTGCAAGGTCGATGCCTTCGCGTTGAAGGCCTGTATGCAGCTGGTCACCAAAGGCATCACGGCCGAGCGCACCCACCAGCGATACGCGCGCGCCCAGGCGTGCCGCCGCTACCGCCTGGTTGGCGCCCTTGCCGCCGGGCACGGTAAGGAAACGCTCGCCCATCAGGGTTTCACCGGCACCGGGAAATCGTGCGGTCACCGTGACCAGGTCCATGTTGATGCTGCCCACCACCACGATGCGTGCCATGCCACCGTTCCTTTGCTGCGTCCGGATCACGGCGCCTAGGATAGTCGATGCGTTAGCATGCCCGTTCCCAAGCCTGCCCCCTCGCCCATGATCCCCGAGACCGTCGAACACGAAACCGGCCCCGCCCCCACGCATGCGATCATCTGGCTGCATGGCCTGGGCGCCGATGGCAACGATTTCGCGCCGATCGTCCCGGAGCTGGTCGACCCTTCCTGGCCGGCGATCCGCTTTGTCTTTCCCCATGCTGCCGTGCGCCCGGTGACGATCAACAACGGCATGCCGATGCGCGCCTGGTACGACATTGAAAGCTTCGACGAAGTCGACCGCCAGCGCGCACCGGGGATCCACCACTCCATCGCCGTGGTCGAGGCCCTCATCGCGCGCGAGAACGACCGCGGCGTGCCGGCGCACCGCATCGTACTGGCCGGGTTCTCGCAAGGAGGCGCCGTGGCGCTGTCGGCGGGATTGCGCTATCGCGAACGCCTGGCGGGCCTGGTCGCGTTGTCCACCTACCTTCCCCTGCGCGATACGCTGGCAGTGGAAAGCCACCCCGCCAACGCCGGCTTGCCGGTCTTCTGGGGCCATGGAACGGCAGACCCGGTCATCGCGCTCGCACTGGGCGCTGCCTCGCGCGATCTGTTGATGGCCGGGGGCGCACACGTTCAGTGGCACGCCTATCCAATGGCCCACCAGGTGTGCGCACAGGAGATCGCGGACCTCCGCGCCTGGCTCGGCGAGCGCCTGGCCGGCTGACACCACCTGCACGGTCATCGTGCATACTCGCGCCATGCCCGATCCCAGCCCGTCCATTGAAGGAAAGCCGCGCGGACAGGGCGTGGGCCTGCCCGACTTCTGCAGCCTGCCGGTACTGTTCGCCCTGCTGCTGGTGGGCGCGGTGACCGTCACCCTGATGTGGCTCACACCGGGCGACGCCGCGCGCGTGGAAGACTACTCGGTGGCGATGCTGTTCGTGGCCTGGATCGCCGCACTATCCACCCTGGCGCTGTGCAAGCTGCGCGATCAGCTCGAACGGCTGCCGGGCCTTTTCCCCTATGCCGGCGTCTGGCTGCTGCTGGTGGTGCTGGTGGCTATGGCAGCAGTGATCGTGGCCGCCCTGGATCATTCCCTGGGCATGGGGCTCACGCCCGTATCGACGTCGTCCTTCGTACGTCGTTGCACGGCGGTCACTGCCTTGCTCGGCGCCGGCTTGCTGCGCTACTTCTACGTGGTGGCGCAGTGGCAGGCGCGCATGGCCGCGGTGGCGCAGGCCCAGGTCGATGCCCTGCAGGCGCGCATCCGCCCCCACTTCCTGTTCAACAGCATGAATACCGTGGCGGCCCTGGTGCGCGTGGACCCCGCCGCCGCCGAACGCACTGTCGAGAACCTCGCCGAGCTTTTCCGGGCCGCACTCGGTGCCGACCGCGCGGCGGTGGGTACCTTGTACGACGAGTTGCAACTCGTCGACCGCTACCTGGCCATCGAGCAACTGCGCCTGGGTACCCGGCTTACCATCCGCCGCGATATCGGCGACTTGCCGGTGGCTTTCCCGATGCCACGGCTGTTACTGCAGCCATTGGTCGAAAACGCGGTGCGCTACGGCGTGCAACCCGCTGTGGAGGGTGGCACGGTGAACATCATCGGGCACGCCCATCGCGGCGGCGTGGAGTTGCGCATCGACAACCCGCTGCATGACGCGCCGGTCAGCGGTGGCCACGGCCACGGCCTGGACAACGTTCGCCAGCGCATCGCACACCATTTCGGTACCGCAGCGAGGGTCGATGCCGGGCCGGTCGATGGCCGCTTCGTGGTCAGCATCTATCTTCCCGGATCCCCCCGCCATGCGCGTTCTGGTCGTTGACGACGAACCCCTGGCGCGCACGCGCCTGGAACTGATGCTCAGGGATATACGCGATATCGATGTGGTCGGTAGCGTGGGCGACGGCGAATCGGCCCTGTCCGCCTGCGCCACCTTGCGTCCGGATGTCTTGTTGCTCGACGTGGAGATGCCGGCGCTGACCGGCGAGAGTGTCGCCCGCCGCCTGGCTGGCCAGCCCGGGTCACCCCAGGTGATCTTCTGCACGGCGTACGAAAGACACGCCATCAGCGCCTTCGAGCTCGGCGCCGTGGACTACCTGCTCAAACCCGTGCGCGGTGAACGCCTGGCCGAGGCACTGGCGCGTGCCCGTGCACGCATGGCGCAAGTGGTTCCTTCCCAGGGCAACATGCTGATGGTGCGCCGGGGCAGTGAAAGCCGACGGCTCGACCTTTCTGACGTCCGCTATTTCGTGGCCGACGAGAAATACGTCGAAGTGCACCTGGACCAGGGCACGTGGCTGATGGACGAATCGCTGCGGCAGATCGAACAGGCTTTCGGTGATCGGGTGATCCGCCTGCACCGCAATTGCCTGGTGCCAGCGCAGGGCCTGCTGGGTTTGAAGACACTGGCCGATGGCCGTGTCCTGGCACGGCTGGCCGGAACCGAAGCGATGCCCGAGGTCAGCCGCCGCAACCTGGTGGCCGTGAGGCAACGACTGCGCGAGGCCTGACACGAAAAAAGGCGACATCGTGCCACCATGCGCGTGCTGCCCGATTGCGTGACAATGCTCGTCCCTGCATCGCCCTGGAAGGATCAACCGATGAGCCAGACTTTGCGCATCGCCACGCGCAAGAGCGCGCTGGCCCTCTGGCAGGCCGAACACGTGGCCGCCTTGCTGCGCCAGGCGCATCCGGGCCTCGTCGTCGAGCTGGTTCCCATGACCACGCGCGGCGATGAAGTCCTTGATCGTCCACTGGCAACCATCGGCGGCAAGGGCCTGTTCCTGAAGGAACTGGAAGTAGCGATGCTCGAGCACCGCGCCGACCTCGCCGTGCATTCGCTCAAGGATGTGCCCGCCGTGCTGGAGCCGGGCTTTGTGCTCTCGGCCATCCTGCCGCGCGCGGACGCGGCCGACGCCTTCGTCAGCAACGTGGCGGAAAAGCTCTCCGATCTTCCCAATGCCGCGCGTGTGGGTACCTCGTCACTGCGACGCCAATCGCAACTGCGGGCCGTGCGTCCCGACCTGCAACTGCTCGACCTTCGTGGCAATGTGAATACGCGCCTGGCCAAGCTCGACGAAGGACACTACGACGCGATCATCCTGGCCTGCGCGGGGCTTGAGCGGCTGGGGCTGGCCGATCGCATCCGCTCACGGCTGTCGTCACCTGATTGGCTGCCCGCACCGGGCCAGGCCGCGATCGCCATCGAGATTCGCAGCGACGACACGCGTGTGCACGAACTCACCAGCGCCCTGGACGATGAAGAAACGCGTATCGCGGTGACGGCCGAGCGCGCGATGAACGAGCAGCTTGGCGGCAATTGCAGCGTGCCGGTGGCGGCGTGGTGCGTCGTGGCCGAGCATGGCCTTACCCTGCACGGCATGGTCGGCGAGGTTCACACCGGGCGCCTGCTGCGCGCCACGGCCGACAGCGCGACGGACGATCCCGTCGCCCTGGGGCAGGAAGTGGCGCGCATGCTACGCGAGGCCGGCGCGGACGAATTGCTCGCCCCGCACGCCGGCCACCCGATTCGGTAGCTTTAGAAGTTGTAGACCAGGTTGGTGGTGTACAGCGTGTCGGTGGACTGCGTGCCCGGCTGGGTATCGCTGTTGTAACGCACCTGGTAGGCGAGCTTCAGCGCCAGCTTCTTGGTCATGCTCACCGAGAAGCCAAGGTCGTTCTGGTAGTACTTGTTCTGTGAGCCGGCTTCCGTCAGGAACGTGTCCTCGATCGACGTGTTGTCGGTGAGGCGGTACTTGGCGTTGATCAATCCGCGCGCCACCACTTCGTTTTTGCGGTCGGGCCGGATGGTGGTGTCGGCGATGCCATCGCCGTTGGTGTCAACCTCCGACTTGGTCGGTTGATATTCCTTGTAACCGGGGCCGATTTCGAACGAGAGCTCGGTACGGTCGTTCTTCAGCGCAATGTAGCCGTAACCCACCGAGATGATGCCCTGCCAGATGTTGGCGCCGAAGTCGTCGTGCTCGTAGCGGGCCGCTCCCACGACGTAGCTGCGCGGATCGAACTTGTAACCCACCGAGGCACCTGAATCGTATCGGTTGGCGGTGGTACCGAACTTGTCGATGGTGGCGCCGTTGGAATCGACGATGGATACATCACCCTTGGAGCGCAGGCCGTTCAGGTAGAAGGAGTTCTTCCAGTATTCGTTTTCCTGCGCCAGGCCGAGCTTGGCATTGGCGTTCTCGGTGCGCGAATTGCCGCGCGCCGACGCGAAGCCGAACTCGCCCGAACCCGTCCAGCCGCCATTGGCGGCGCCGGTGGAATCGGACACGGCCGGCACCGCGGCCATGGTGGAATCGAGGGTCTGGGCGTGCACGCCCCAGGACGCGGCAAGCAAAATCGTGGCGAGGGGAATTTTTTTCATCGTCGGTCCGAAGTAGTTGGGTTACAGGGGGTCAACGAGCCGGGCAGGGGCCGGCACACGGGGCTTCCGGGGGAAATCAGCCGAGGCGGATGCGGGCATGCGCCGCGCAAAAGAGCCGTTGTCCCACGCATTGTCCTATGACGCAGCTTAACGCCGCCATGGCGGCGGCGCCGGCTTCCAGCGGGCCTGAGCCCACCGCGGCCAGCACGCAGGGCACGCCCACGCCGAGCACGGCTGCCGCCAGGCGGCCCTGGGAGGCCACAGGTTCGGATGCCGGGGGGTCCAGACGGCCCGTGGGCGCATGCAGCAAGGCCCGCCAGCGGAGGCTGTCCAGCAGGCCCGAGGCTAACGCCGCCACCATCACGAATACGCGGGCCGCGTACACATTTCCTTCACCATGTTCGGATGTTTCAAGCACCACGCACAGCCACAGGCACAGGCCGCCGGCCAGAAGTGCCGCCACCAGCTTGGCCAGCGGCTGGAGGGTTGGCATGGGCGATTGCATGCCATCGCGGCGGCAGGCGTTGCGCGCGGATTGCAGCAGGGTAGCCAGGCAAAGCGCGGCCAGTGCCAGGCCAGCCACGCGCGTGGCCCAGAAATCGTTGCTGCCGCGGGCAAGCCCCGCCACCGCGAGCATCGGCAGGTAAGCGCCCATGGCCACCAGGCCCTCGATGGTGGGCAGGCTGCCTTGCGTGGGTTCCCATCCATGCCAAAGACGTGCACCGGGCACGCGCAGGCAACTGGCGACCAGGCCACCGGACACCAGCACCAGCCCGGCTAGCAATGGAGCGAGTACCTCACCACGCCCTTCCACATAGACGCCGGCCGCCAGGGCCAGGCCCATGAGTAGCCATAGTCCGTGACCGGCAGCCGCCAGCACGGACAGCACAATGCCGGTCAGCGGGATGCTGGCCGTGTCCAGCGGGCGCTGGGAGGTCAACGTTCGGTCGGCCATGGATGGGGGATTCCATGTCTGGCTGAAGGGGAAGGTACGGCTGGGGGCGGCCGCATGATCGGCTATCTTTACCCCTGCAGCGTCCGGAAGCAAACACTGTCCGGCCTCATGCCGAAGACACGCCAGCCGTGGCAAGCTGTGCAATGGGCGCCCTGCCCCCACTTCACGGCGACGAACATGGACCGCTACGAGCGAATTCTTACCCTTCACCGCCTGTTGAAGTCGGCCCATTACCCGGTCCCCCTGCCCCGGTTGATGGACGAGTTGCAATGCTCCCGGGCCACGCTTTACCGCGACGTGGCCTTCCTGCGCGATGGCCTGGGCGCGCCGGTGCAGAGCGCGCCGGGTGAACAGGCCGCCTTCCGCTACGAGGTCGGCGAGGGTGACAGCTTCGAGCTTCCGGGCCTCTGGCTCACCTCGGACGAACTGGCGGCGTTGCTGGCCCTGAACGAGTTGATCGGGCGCTCGGACCCGGGTGTGCTGGCCAATGCGCTGGCGCCCTTCAAGACGCGCATCGAACGCCTGTTGTCCGACCATGGCAGCGGCAAGTCGCTGCCGGTGGACCGCATCAGGGTGATTTCCTGGGGCGCCCGCACGATGGACCAGCAGGTGTTCCGTATGGTTGCCGGCGCCACGCTCGAGCGTAAGCGCATCACGTTCCGCTACAAGGCCCGCACCACCAATGCCGACTCGCGCCGCACGGTGTCGCCGCAACGGCTTACCCACTACCGCGACAACTGGTACCTCGATGCCTGGGATCACGACCGCGAGGCGCTGCGCAGCTTTGCCGTGGACCGCATCGTCGATCCGCGCGGGCAGGACACCGTGGCGAAGGATGTGGGCGAAGCCGAACTCAACGAGATGCTGGCGTCCAGCTACGGCATCTTCGCCGGCAAGCCCAAGGCCTGGGCCACGATCCGCTTTTCCGCCCACGCCGCCCGCTGGGTGGCGGATGAACACTGGCATTCGCAGCAGCGGGGCGAATGGTTGACCGATGGCCGCTACGAGCTGAAGGTGCCCTATTCCAATTCGCGCGAACTGTTGATGGACGTGCTCAAATACGGGCCCGACGCTGAAATCGTCGGTCCGCTGCCGCTTCGCGAAGAGATGAAGATCATGCTTCAACTCGCGCTCACCGGTTACCAGCAACAACCTGCCTGACGTACTGATGACTGAAATCGCAGAAACTGGAGCGGTGCCCGCTGACAGCGGTTTGCCGCGACGTCCCCGTGTCGCGCTGGCGCTGGGCGCCGGTGGCGCCAAGGGCCTGGCGCACATTGGCGCGATCGAGGAAATCGAGGCGCGCGGTTTCGAGATCACCGCGATCGCCGGCACCTCGATGGGTGCATTGATCGGCGGCATCTATGCCATGGGCAAGCTTCCGGTCTATCGCGACTGGGTATCGGGGCTGGCGCGCATGGACGTACTGCGCATGGTCGACTGGACATTCTCCGGCGGCGGCCTGATCAAGGGCGACAAGCTGATGGGTGCGCTGCGCGAGCTGATCGGTGAGATGGACATCGAGTCCCTGCCCCTGGCGTACACCGCGGTGGCGACGGACCTGGACCGCGAACGCGAGGTGTGGCTCACCCGCGGGCCGCTGTTCGATGCGATCCGCGCCTCCATCGCCATCCCCACGGTGTTCCGGCCGCACGTGCAGGATGGGCGCCGCCTGGTGGACGGTGCATTGATGAACCCGCTGCCGGTGATGCCGCTGCTTCGCGAGCCATGCGACTACGTGATCGCGGTGAGCGTGGATGGCGTGGCCGAGCCGCCCACTCCCGAGCGCGACAAGGAAATTCGCCAGGACGAAGAGTCTGGCTACCGCAAGCGCATCGGCGACCTGTTGAACAAGGTGATTCCGCACAGCCAGGTCAAGGCACGTACACCCGGGGCGATGGAACTGTTGAACCAGGCGATGGACCTGATGCAGGCGAATCTTGCCCGGCTGCGCCTGGCGGCCTACCCGCCCGACCTCCTGGTCGAGATTCCGCGCAACGTATCTTTGGCCTATGAGTTCTACCGGGCCAGGGAATTGATCGAGCTGGGCCGCATGCGTGCACGGCAACAACTCGATCGCTGGCCACCGGCGATCGAGCTGGCCCAGGCGGACCTCGCCCTCACCCGCGATCGCGAGCCGACAGGCTCGGGCACGTCACTGCTTTAGAGTTCCTGCGTCTGGGTAACCTTGCCCCGGCGCATCAGCCAGGACACGCCGCGAAGGTCGGCCAGGCCCACCCAAAGGCGATCAAGCATGCCGTACTTCGAGGTGCCCATCGTGCGCGGACGGTGGCCCACGGGCACGCTCACGCTCGCAAACCCCGCGCGCTTGACCAGTGCCGGCAAGTAACGGTGCATATGGTCGAAGTAAGGCAGTCGCAGGAACACCTCGCGTTCGAACAGCTTCAGGCCACAGCCGGTGTCCGGCGTGTCGTCCCTGAGCATGCGCGAGCGCACGCCGTTGGCGATCTTCGAGGAGATACGCTTGTTGAAGCTGTCGCGGCGCGTGGTGCGCCAGCCGGCGAAGAGGCGCACTTGTGGTTGCGCCGTGGCGCGCGCGGCCAGCAGCTTGGGAATATCGGCCGGATCGTTCTGGCCGTCGCCGTCAAGCGTGGCGATCCACGGTGCACTCGCCGCGCGCACGCCGTTCCACACGGCTGTGCTCTGCCCGCTGCGCGTGATGTGGTGGATGATGCGCAATTCCGGGTGTCGGGATTTTTCCGCCTGGAGCACGGCGAGGCTGTCGTCGCTGGAGTCGTCGTCGACGTAGATCACTTCGTAGTCGATTGTGCCTCGAAGCGCCGTGGCGATCTCGGCCAGCAGCGGCGGGATGTTGTCGCGCTCGTTGAACACGGGCACGACGACGGCGAGCTGGGGCATCGGACGATCCCAAGAGAGGCGGGTCGCGCATTATCGCGCAACTGCGCCCCTTAGAGCGACGCCACGCGGTTTCCGCCCGCACCGTCGATGGCGCGAAGCCATGCACCCTCGGCCCGATCCATGGCATCCATGCCCGCATCGCGCGAAAGCAGCACCAGGGTGCCGCCGGCCATGGGAACGTCACGTCCCTTCCAGCCGCCTCGGCTGAAGTCGCTGCGCGCATCGCCCTTGCGGCCGGGGATGTACAGGGCCACCACGGGCTGGTTGGCGCCGGCGCGGGTCACCAGGTGCACCGCGGCCTCACCTCCCACCATGCAATCGTGGACATAGGTGACATCCGTTGGCATCGGCCCACGAAGGCGCACGCCACGGCCGGCGAAGCCCGCCTCGATGTCCTGATCGGATACCGGGGCGGTTACGGCCAGGGAATTCATCTCATAGGGCATGTGCGCCACGGCCATGGCGGGCAGGCTGTGGGCATCGACGTAGTTCCAGCCGAAGCCGCCAACGGCCACCGCGAACACCATGGTGGCGGCCATCGCCATCCAGGTACGGCGCCGGAAGCCGTGGCGGCGGCGCTCGGCCGTGGCCTGGGCCAGCAGCACACGCTCGGCCAGGCCCTGGGGCACGGGAACGGCCATGGCCTCGCCCAGCACGTGCTCGAGGCGCTGCGCACGCTGCCATACGGCCATGCATTCAGGGCAGCTGTCGCGATGGGCCAGGAGGTCGGCGTCGTGCGACATCGGTTCGGAGGCCATGCGGCGGCGGAAGTCCAGGTGATTCATGGCACCCCCTGCGCCGCGGCGCCGCCCTGCAGCAGGTTCTTGAGCTTCTGCCGGGCACGGAAAAGTTGCGTCATCACCGCACCGGCCGCCTGGCCAGTCTCCGCGGCGATCTCGTTGCAGTTCATCCCGCCAAGCACCTGCATGGCCAGTGGTTCACGGTATTTCCCGGGAAGTTTCATCATGGCCTCGCGCACGGCCAGGGCGTCGTTGCTGCGTTCGGGGCTGGCCCATGCGGCGTCGTCGGGCAAGGTGTCGTCCACTTCCACGGTGTCGAACTGTTTGCGCTCGTAGATCCGCGCATGTTCGCGCCGCAGGATGGTGAACAGCCACGGCTTGGCTGCATCGGCTTCGCGCAAGGCATCGATGTTCTTCCACGCGCGCAGCAGGGTTTCCTGGACCAGATCCTGGGCCAGGGCATCGTTCCGGCAGAGCCAGAAGGCGAAGCGGTACAGATCGCCGCTACAGGCGCGAACCATGGCTTCGTACTGGCGCTGTTTCGGATTCACCTTCCTGGAGACCGGGGGCATGGATAAAACCTTACATCGGTCTAGCGAATCTTGCCTAGGATGCCTTCCAGTTCGTCGTTGCTGTGGAAGTGGATCACCAGCTTCCCCTTGCCGCCGCGACCCTGGGCTACTTCCACCTTCGCGGCCAGGCGTTCGGCCAGCTCACGCTCGAGGTTGGCGACGTTGGGGTCGCGCGTGTTTGCCGCGGTTTTCGCCTTGCCCACCGGCGCCGTCTGCGCACGGCGGGCTGCGTCTTCGAGTTCGCGCACCGTCCAGCCGTTGCGGGCCGCTTCCAGCGCCAGTGGCTCGGCAATGGAGGCCTGCAGGGTAAGCAGGCAACGCGCGTGGCCCATTTCCAGCTTGCCTTCGTCGAGCATCTGCTTGATGGATGCAGGCAGTTCCATCAGGCGCAGCAGGTTTGACACCGAGGCGCGCGAGCGGCCCACGGCATCGGCGGCTTGCTGGTGGGTGAGGTCGAATTCGTCGATCAGCCGGCCCAGGGCCTGGGCTTCTTCCAGTGGGGTGAGCTCCTGGCGCTGGATGTTCTCGATCAGCGCCATGGCCAGCACCGACTGCTCCGGGACATCCTTGACGATGGCCGGCAGCTCGCCCAGCTGCGCACGCTGCGCGGCGCGCCAACGGCGCTCGCCGGCGATCAGTTCGTATTTGTCCTTGCCGATGGCGCGGACCACGACCGGCTGGATCAGGCCCTGGGCCTTGATCGAGGCGGCCAGTTCGTCGAGGGCTTCGTCGTTCCAGTGACGGCGGGGCTGGTACTTGCCGGCCTGGATATTCCCGATGGGGATCATCTTCAGCTGGCCTTCCTGCTCGATCACCGAATGACCGGTGTCGTCGTTGCCGAGCAGGGCGTCAAGACCCCGCCCGAGTCCTCGTTTCTTCGCCGCCATGGAATCTCCTTAACTTGCCGCCGCGTCGGGGCCGGCGTCGACGACCAGCGTCGCGCCGGACGGCTCGCTGCCACCGTTGCGCTCGCGGCGGATCATCTCGCCAGCAAGGCCAATGTAGGCAATCGCGCCACGCGAGCCGCGGTCGTACAGATGGATCGGCTGGCCATGGCTGGGCGCCTCGGCCAGGCGTACATTGCGCGGGATGATCGAACGCAGCACTTTGTCGCCGAAGTGTTGGGTGAGCTGCGCGGATACCTCGTTGCCGAGGTTGTTGCGCACGTCGTACATGGTGCGCAGCAGGCCTTCGATCTCGAGCTTGGGGTTGAGCCGCTGGCGCACGGCTTTCACCGTGTCGAGCAGGCTCGACAGCCCTTCCAGCGCGAAGTATTCGCACTGCACCGGAATAAGCAGGCCATCGGCCGCCGCCAGCGCGTTCAGCGTGAGCAGGTGCAGCGAGGGCGGACAGTCGACCAGGATGGTGTCGTAGCGGTCGGTGATCTTGGCCAGCTGGTCTTTAAGACGCGTCTCGCGGGCGATCGCGTCCATCAGTTTCAGTTCGGCGGCGGTGAGGTCGCCATTGCCGGGCATGAGGTCGTAGCCGGCTTCGGTGCGAACGATCACGTCTTCGATCGCCACTTCATCAAGCAGCACTTCGCAGCCATTGGGCTTGGCAGCGCGCTTGTCCACGCCGGAAGCCATGGTGGCATTTCCCTGCGGGTCGAGATCCACCAGCAATACCTTGCGCTTGGCCGCGGCGAGCGCGGCAGCAAGGTTCACGGATGTGGTTGTCTTGCCGACACCGCCTTTCTGGTTGGCGACAGCGATGATGCGGGCCATGCTCGAGGGAACCGTGCGCGGAAAGTGGGCTAGGTTACCATCGCCGCAAGGTTTTCAGGCGCGGCCGAGCACCACCAGGTGGCGTTCGCCGTCCACGCCGGGCACGTTGAGCCTTTCGATGGCCTGCACCTTGAAACCCGCCGGAACCCCCGGCAGTTCTTCCGCCGGGTATTTTCCCTTCATGGCCAGCCACGTGCCGCCCGGGGCCAACAGATGCCCGCCCCAGGTGAGCATGTCGGCCAGGGAGGCGAAGGCCCGCGCGGTGATGCAGTCGAACGTGCCCTGGACGTCCTCCACCCGCTGTTGGGTGGCCGTTACCCTTCCTGACAGCCCCAGGCTGCGGATCGCTTCACGCAGGAAACGTACCTTTTTGCCGTTGGAATCCACCAGCAGGCAGGTGCGTTCCGGGGCCAGTAGTGCAAGGGGGATACCCGGCAGGCCCGGGCCGGTGCCAAGGTCTGCCAGCGTCTGGCCGGTGACGTACGGCGCGATCGCCAGCGAATCGACCAGGTGCCGGGTGACCATGCCTTCGGCGTCACGGACGGCCGTGAGGTTGTAAGCGGCGTTCCAGCGTTGCAGCAGGGCCTGGTAGTCGAGCAGGGCCTCGGTCGTGGCCGGTTCCAGCGACTGGCCGAGCGCGGCCGCGCCTTCTTCGAGCAGGCGCCGTAGCGCGTCGCGGTTTTCCATGGAGCGCTACCTGGACGGGACGACCACCAAGTATCCGGGGCCTTGGGCCGCGGCGCCAGCGATCAGGCGATGGAGAGGTCCACCCGGGTCACCAGCATGCCGCGCTCGCGCAGGAAAGCGTTGGCGGCCAGCTTCAGGCGGGCGTTCATGGCGCGGAAGTCGGCGTCGTTGGCCGCATCGGTGCGCAGGGCATCGCGAAGGCGTTCACGGATGAGCTCGTCGGCCTGGTCGATGACCAGATCGGCGCGCTCCGGTTCCAGCACCTGCCAGTACACCGTGCCCTGGACGTCGCGCACGTCGACATGGTCGCTGAAGTTCAGGGTCTGGCCGCCGAGCTGGATCTTGTGCACGACGCGATCGGCCAGCGGCAGCACGAAGTGGGTGCCGGCGCCCAACAGGCGGGCGGGCTTGCCCAAACGATAGAGGCTATGCACCTGGCCTTCCGGAATGCGACGGATCGAAAGCGCGGCAAAGGCAGCGAAGGTGATCGAAAGCAGGAAGAAGGCGGAAGTGAACATAGTTATATATTTCAGCTATTTGGCAGACTATCGTTAACGATGCGTCCAGAAGATCTTACATCGCCATGATGAGTGCAGGATTAATCCTAATTTAACAGGGTTATTTAACGCAAGTATTACAAACGCTTAGGTCTATCGGCTGATCGGCCGAGGACTTGAGTGGGATGCCCCTAACGGTCACCTAACGACCGGGTGGGGCAGGAGTCCCGCGGGAGATCCGCTAAATCCGCAGCTTTTTTCCCTTTCACAGGACAAGGATCAAGACCCGTGCCAATGGCCCCGCGGTGCGCGTCAGTGCAAAGAAATGCTCGTAAAAACTTACGGTTGCGTTATTTGACAGGACGCCGGGTTTAGCCAATTCTCCGCGCACGGCCGTGACGCAATGCGCGGCCATTGGGGGAAGGGGCTTTGCGGTAGGTGACGAAACCGAGCGTGGCGCGCCGTCGCGGGCGTCCTGCTGGCGACGGCGTGCGGGTCACGTCAATGCCCAGCCGTGCACGCCGAACGCACCGAGCGCCAGCTTCCTTGCCGAACGAGGTAGCCACAAGTTGACGAGGAGTGCGTTGTGAAGGATGCGATCAAAATGGCGCGTGTGCCGGGCTTGCTGGCGTTGCCTCTCGCGTTGCTGTCGGGGTGCACTCACATGATCAAGCCCGACACGTTGTCGGCACCGACCACCGTCACATGCCTGGACGTCACCCAGCCGATTTCGTTCCAGTCCGAGCCAAAGGGCCTGGTCAAAGTGACGTGGCGCATCACTCTCGCGAAAGGTCCTTACGTGGCGGAAAAGGAGAGTGGCGCGGGGATCTTCTATCGAGCGATGCCGGGCGCCATCTACAACGAGACGACCGATCACAAGGGTCGGCGCTGGTACAACGACGGTGGCGTTTTCATACCGCGCGATAAGAATGGCGCGCCGCAGATCTACCGGTACTTTTCCGCCGTGCCGACACCCGCGCACGCGCCGCCGGAAAACCTCGACTGTTCCAATGTCGGCTTCGAAAGGGACGTTTCGGGAAAGAAGATCAACGTGTTGTCGTTCGCGGCGCCGATTGCCGTGGGCGCGGCCACCGGCGGCATGATTGGCCGCAGCATCCATCCGTCGGGTGTACGCATGAGCTACGGGCAGGCCGCCGGGGTCGGTTTGGTCGGTGGCCTCATCGGCGGGCTGATCGTCGCTGCGATGATCAACAAGGACGTCGGGAAGATCGTGATGGAGGACCACATCACCGATCCCGCGGCGGCGGCGACCCTCATGCAGCTGGCTGCCAACGGCAGTGCGGCACGCGAATCCGGGCACGCGGCACCAGCAATGTCCTCACCGACGGTCGAGCCGCCTCAGGCGCCAGCGCAGGAGGACACATCCGCAGCCGTATCGGCGACACCGCCGATACCGTCACCCTCACCGGTGAGCGAATCCACCACGGTAGCCATGGCGCAGAAAAGGCCAGTCGATTCTGCGGAGACCCCTGTCATTGATTCGGCATCCGCCCAGCCGATGGCGGCGGCGCCGCCGGTCGCGCCCGTGGACGCAGGCTTGATGTCCAAAGCCCAGGATCTGGCCACGAAGATGAGGTGCGGCGCCGTGCAGCCCAACGGCGGAACCACGTTCCGGGCCGCCTGTGACAGCTACAGCGTACTCATCGATTGCGAGGGCGGCCAATGCCGTCCGCTGCACACGATCCACTGAGGCGCCACTCTTTACCAGCCGACGATGGAGCCGGTGGTCATGATGCGGGTATCGAAGCCGACGGCCCTTAGGGCGGTGATGGGCGTGGTGTCCCCGTCGGTGGAGGTGGCGGGGTTGGAGCCAGTCGTTTCGGCCAGGGATGCCGCGTTGGCTCGGTTGGCCAGCGAGGCGATCAGGGGCATCGGCATGCCGAGGCAGACGGCAAGTACGATGGATTGGCAGGCGATGGGGGTAAGACGAATGCGCATGACAGGGTCACTCCTTTTCGGTCAGCCAGGACGATAGTCCCGCCCAGGAGCGGGCCACACCCCGTTTGGGATGGATGGCGCCGAAGGCGCGACGAACGGCGCTGAAGCAGGAACGAACGGTCCCGGGAACCTGGCTCGAATAGGGCTTTGGATGGGCCCTAGCGCAAGCCGAGCACCGGCTTGGCGGCATCCCGGAAGCGGCGGCTCAGGGTGAGCCGGGTGCCGTCGCGCAGCACGATCTCGGCATCGCCATGGAAAAGTGGGTGCACCTCACGGACGCGGTCGACATTCACCAAAGTCCGGCGGTGGATGCGCAGGAACTGCTCAGGCCCAAGCTCGAGTTCCAGGTTCTTCATCGATTCGCGATGCAGGATCGACTCCCCGCCCACGTGCAGGGCGACGTAGTTGCCTTCAGCACAGGCGTAGTCGATGTCGGCGACGCGGATCACCCGGTGGTGTTCGCCCACTCGCACGCTCATCCGGCGCGCGGCGGTGGCCAGGGCGTGGAAGCGCGTGGGCGGCGCTTCCATCTGCCGCCATCGCTGCAGCAGGCGCGCGATGCAATGGTCGAAGCGGTCCTGGTCGATGGGCTTGAGCACGTAGTCGATGGCACCGGCATCGAACGCGCGCAAGGCATGGACGTCGTACGCGGTAGCAAAGACGATCCAGGGCAGCGCACCAGCGGGTAGCCGCGCCGCCAGCTCCAGGCCGTCCATGCCGGGCATGTGGATGTCCAGGAACACCAGGTCCGGATGCAGGCGGTCGACAGCGAGGATGGCTTCCTCGGCATTGCCGCACTCGCCCACGACGACGATATCCGTGTGGTTTTCCAACGCCTGGCGCAGGGCCAGGCGCGCAAGCATCTCATCGTCGACCAGAAGGCAACGCAGCGGCGTCATGCGCTGGCCGCCCGATAGGGCAGGCTCATCTCGACACAGGTGCCGCCATCGGCGCGTTTGCGCATCCCCAGTGCACTGCCGCCCAACGCCTCCAGGCGCGCACGCGTGTTGCCCAGGCCCACGCCTTCGCGGATCGCCCCGGGCGGAAGTCCCTGGCCGTTGTCCTCGACGGTAAGGTGCAGGTGCCCCGCATCGCGCCGCGCGGCCACGCGCAGGGTGCCGCCTTCGGCAAGCCGCAGCAACCCATGCTGCAGGGCGTTTTCAACCAGTGGCTGCAGGATAAGGTGCGGCACGCAGGCGTCGAGCGTATCCGCATCGATGGCGAAATCCGTCACCAGCCGGTCGCCGAAACGCACGCGCTGAATGCCCAGGTAGCAATCGAGGAACTCAAGTTCCCGCCGCAGCGGCACGTGCTGGCGCTGGTCGTCCTCGAGCGTCAGGCGCAGGAAATCCCCAAGGCGGGAAATCATCACCCGGGCCAGCGGCGGGTCGCTCAGTGCCAGCGCGGAGATCGCATTGAGCGTATTGAAGAGGAAGTGCGGCTGCAGTTGCGCCCGCAAGGCCTGTAGCTGGGTCTGCGCCAGTTGTTGTTCGAGCTGCGTCGAGCGAAGGCGTTCATCGCGCAGGCGGCGATGCGAATCCGCACCACGCGATACACCCAGCACCGCCCAGTAGATCAGCACCGACAGGTGTGCCTGGTAGATCAGCTCCACCTTCATCAGATGGGGAATCGTCCATGTGGGCGAAGGCGGCCGGCCGGCGGTAAGGTAAAGCAGGGTGAGCGTGGTGACGCCATGCACCACGCCAAGCACCAGGCTGGCGGGCACATGGACCAGGGCGAACCGGCCCCAGCCCGCGCGTGCGGTGCGATTGCCCAGGAACACCACCAGCGGCGTGAACGCGAACCACAGCCAGAATTCCGGAAGGCTGTAAGCCAGTGATTGCCGCAGGCTGCGTGTTTCGCCTTCGCCCAGGGCGTTGAGGTACATGCTCAAGGCGCTGAACAGAGCCACCACCGTCCAGAATCCGAACAACAGCAGCCACAGCCGCCAGCGTGGGGCGGGTCGGGGAGAAACCAGGCTGATGATGTCGGAACCGTCGGCCACGCCGTGCGCTCAGGGAACGATAGGTGCGCAGCATGCACCGGAAGATGCCCCCCGTGCATGGCCCGGTGGTCACCGGTCGCCGCGCGCTTGCCTTTCGGCGGGGTTTCACCGGGGCAGGCCGTTCGGCGTAGCGGCACGCAAAATTTACTAGGGCTTCTGGTGTAAGGGCGTGGCGGCGGGTAGTGGCTAAGCTGGCATTGCAACTCGTGATGCCACAAGGCGAGGCGGGATGCGAAAACGTACGGGCTGACCGCAAGGCCCACTGGCAGGGGCATGACATGGCAGGGAATAAATCGCAGCGCGTGCCGGCGATCGTGCTGGGCCGCGGGCCCACGGCACTGGGCATGCTCAGGTGCATCACGATGGCAGGCATACCCTGTACCGTCGCGGCGCCAACTGGCGACCACGTGACTCATTCGCGCTGGTTCCGGCCGACGCCGGGACCTAAGCCCTGGCAGGGACAGCTGGGCGACGAAGGATGGAATGCATTGCGCCGGATGCCCGTGGACGAGGCCGTGATTATCCCCGGTGCCGATGACGCGGCACTGTGGCTGACCACGCTTCCCGACGACCTTGCCGCCCGCTTTCCCACCAGCAACAGTTCGGCCGCCACCCAGGCGACGCTGCAGGACAAGTCATGCTTCGCAGCGTTGGCTGGCGAACTGGGCCTGCCCCACCCCCGCACGTATCGCATCGATGTCGAAGCAGACCTCGACCAGGTACCGTTCGACCAGCTCGATCGTGTCTTCGTCAAACCGGTCAATTCGCAGGCCTTCAGCGACATGACCGGCGCGAAGGGGTTCTGGGTGGCTTCGCGCGCGGAAATGCGTGATACCTGGCGTCGATTCGATGGCATGGGCTTTCGCGTGATGGTGCAGGAATACGTTCCCGGTCCGCCTGATGCCCACGTGTTCGTCGATGGCTTCCGCGATGCGCAGGGCAACATCACGGCCCTGTTCGCCCGTCGTCGGATAAGGATTTCCCCGCCGGACTTCGGCAACAGCTCGTATTGCCACAGCATTGCCCTGGAGGAA
Organism: Pinirhizobacter sp.; assembly: GCF_036499745.1. NCBI lineage: Bacteria > Pseudomonadati > Pseudomonadota > Gammaproteobacteria > Lysobacterales > Rhodanobacteraceae > Pinirhizobacter > Pinirhizobacter sp. The sequence goes on along the minus strand of NZ_DASYDG010000017.1, from coordinate 86,649 downwards.
ATTCCCGACGCCGTAGAGGACGTAAAGCGGCTGCTGGCGCACGTGGACTACCGCGGCATCTTCAGCGCGGAGTTCAAGCATGATCGGCGCGACGGGGCGCACCGGATCCTGGAAGTGAATACGCGGGCCTGGACTTACGTGGAATTCGCCGCGCGCTGCGGGGTGAACGTATGCGCGATGGCGTATGCCGATGCATTGGGCCTGCCTGTTCCCGTCGCCGGTTCAACCTATCCCCTGGGCCAGGGCTGCGTGGACCTTTACCGCGACCTGGGTACCGTGTGGGCGCAACGTAGCCAGGGCCGATGGCCCTGGCATACGGTGCTGACGCAGTGGGCCGGCGCGCATTACCACTCGTTCCGCTTCGACGATCCGGGCCCTGCCCTTCATTTTGTCGGCGAACTTGCCACGCGCACCTTCGGACGCATGCACGAGGTGGTTCCCCGGCAGCAGGCTCGCGCGCCTGAGGGCGGAGCCTAGTTGACCTTCAACACCTGACCGGTCGCCGCACCCTCGATACTGCGGCTGTAAGCCAGCCCAACGCGGGAAGCCGGGGCAGGCTCGAAGCCGCGGAAGAACGGTCCGTACTTGTCCATCGATTCCACCAGCACCGTGGGGCTCACCACGTTGATGCGAATGCCGCGCGGAAGTTCGATCGCTGCCGCGCGCACGAAACCTTCCAGGGCCGCATTCACCATGCTTGCCGACACACTGGCAATGATCGGCTGCTCGGACAGGATGCCGCCGATCAGCGTGAACGAACCGCTATCGACAAGATGCCCGGCACCGTGCCGAACCAGGTTCACCTGCCCCATCAGCTTGTCGTTGAGTCCTACGGCAAACGCAGCAGCGTCGAGCTCCGCCAGGGGGGCAAAAGTGACGTTGCCCGCCGTACTGGCGATGGCATCGACGGTGCCGACGCTGTCCAGCATGGCCTTGATGCTCGCCTCGTCGGCGAGGTCCACCCGAAAGTCACCCGATGAGCGTCCGGCGGAGATGATGTCGTGCCGGTTGCCCAACTCCTTGCGTACCGCCATGCCCAGCGTGCCACTTGCGCCTACCAGCAGGATCTTCATGAGTGCTCCTTCATCCCATGGGGAAAAACCAAGGCTTCCATCCTGACATCAAGTATGCCGCGCCGCTACGCGGCTATGTCCTGCGCATCGGCGCCGCTCAGTGGGACGCCGTGTCCTTGGTCCAGTCCACCACCGACTCTACCGCCATCGCCTGCCGCAGTGCGTCGATGTCGTCATTCCCGGAAACGCGAATGCTTACGCTTTCACCCGGCAATAGATCGAACGCATTGTCCGACAGCTTTGCGTCGAGTTTGCCGAAGTCGATCCACACACCGCGCGCGAGATGCTTGGCGCGCACGGTAACGACGATCGAGCCGCCATCCTTGTGGAGCGTGGCCTCGATGCCGGGCTTGGGCAGCGCGAGCGTGCTTGCGGCGCCGAAGTAAAGCAGGTGGTGAGCAACCACGGCGCCATGCTCGATCAGGTCGAACGACACCACGGTATGGGTTGGATCGGCCTTGCCAAGGAATCCGGCATCGGTGGTGCTAGCCACGGGCGTACCGGCCAGCGCTGCAACTTTTACCGGCCGGGTATCGTCGTGAAACACGTGGCCGTCGAAGTCCATCACGCGCGTGCGCAGCTGCGCATCGAAGAGCTCGGTACGATCCGATACCACCGACAGCTGGGTGCTGCCATCACGACGGATGGGTACCACGTCTACCGGTGCATAGAAATGACGTGCGCGATACTGCAACGCCTTCCAGCGACCGAAGTAATCCACGCTTGCCCAGGATGCCCCGGGCCATACGTCATTGAGCTGCCAGAACAGCGAGCCCATGCTTTGCGGCCGCGCACTGCGCAGGTGCTCGGCGGCAAGCTCGATGCCCTCGGCCTGCATCAGCTGGCTCAAATGCACGAACGAAGGAAAGTCCTTCGGCTCGCCATATTCCTGGCGAATGTAAAGAAGAAGGCGCTGGTTGCCGTTGCCCTTGTCGAACTTCTGGTGCGCGCGCATCACCGTGGATTCGGCGGCCATGTCATCAGGCTTGGCGAAACTCTCAAGCGTGGCCATTACCGGGAACGACTGCAGGCCGTACTCGGACTGGAAACGCGGCGTGACGTCCAGGTAATGGGCGATGGGCTTGGAGCCTGACCACACGTCCCACGAGTGGAAATCGCCGTCGGTCTCGACGTTGGCCTTGCCTTCGTAGTCGGTGCTTGGCGAGCTCGCCCAGTACGGTACATCCGGGCTTAGCCCGTTCACCACGCTGCGCAGCGTGTGGCCGAAGAGCTCGCGCATGCCGTTCTCGATGCGTGCGGTTTCTTCTTTGGGAATGGCTTTGCGCAATGCCTCGCGATCGGGCCATGACTCCCAGCCGGTCTGCACTTCGTTGTTGCCGGCCCACAGCACGATGGACGGATGGTCACGCAGCCGTCGCACCTGTTCGGTCGCCTCGATGCGAACGTTGTCGCGGAAGGCCTTGTCGTACGGCGTAATGGCCCCGCCGAACATGAAGTCCTGCCAGATCATCAGCCCCATGCGGTCGGCCATCGCATAGAAGGCGTCGCTTTGGTACGTGCCGCCACCCCACATGCGCAACATGTTCATGTTGGCATCGACGGCCGACTGCAATATCGACTGCATGCGCGCATCGGTAACACGGCTGGGGAAGCTGTCGAACGGGATCAGGTTGGCGCCCTTGGCGAAGATGGGCACGCCGTTCACCACGAAGGCGAAGCCGCGTCCCCACTTGTCGTGGTCGCGCCGCAGTTCGATCGTGCGCAGGCCCGTATCCCGCGAGACGGAAGCGACGTCCTTGCCGTTGGCCGAGACCGTGGCATCGAAGTGGTAGAGGTTCGGCGCGCCGTAGCCCACCGGCCACCAGCGCTGCGGATGGTCGATGTGGACAGGCACGGACAGGTGGTTCTCGCCGGCGGTGAGCGTCACATGCAGGCTTTCATCGCCCTTGGTGCCATCCGGCGCCGCCCACGCTACGTGGACATCGGCCGGCCCGGCCTTGTCGGCGCGGACAGCAAGCTGGGCTTGAAGATCGGCGACATCCGCGTCCACTTTGGATTGGGCCACGTGGAAGTCTTCGAGCTTCCAGCCCTGCCAGCGCTCCAGCCATACCGGCTGCCAGATGCCCAACGTGACATAGCGCGGGCCCCAGTCCCAGCCGTACTGGTAGTTGGCCTTGCGAACGTAGTTGGAGGTCTGCTTGCCCTTTGGCTCGTCGCCAAAGGCGGAGTCAAATTCCCCGGGAAGGGCATAAGGCTGCTTCAGCAGCCATGGCAGCAGGCGCGCGATCGGCGAATGAAGGTGCACCACCAGCGTGTTCTGCCCGGGGCGCAGTGCCTTTTCCACCGGTGCCCGCCATTGGCGGAACATGTTGTCGGCCTTCAACAGCGGCTTGCCGTTGAGCTCGACGTCGGCAAAGGTATCGAGCCCATCGAACACCAGTGCTACATGCTCGCCTGCCACGGGCTTGGCGCCCGCGTCGAAGGTGAGCCTGTAATCCCAGTCGGCCAGGCCCACCCATTGCAGGGCGGCTTCGTTGTCGCGGTAGTACGGATCAGGCACCTTGCCCAGGGCAAGCAGGTCTGTTTGCGCGCTGCCGGGAACCTGCGCCGGCATCCAGCTTGTCGTGTCGGCGTGGGCTTGGGCCAGCTTCGACCCCGCGGCCAGCCGGAACTGCCAGCCATCATCGAGCTTCTGGCGCGTTGCGCCTTCGGCGAAGGCGCCCCCGGTCATCAGGAACGTGCACGCCAGCAGCAGGGCTCCCCGGCGAGGTCTCACAGCTTGAAGCCAAGACTCAGCATATAGGTCCGTCCATTCTTGTAGGCATTAAGCGGCTCGGCCGGCGTGTTGTTGTACACGAAATAGGTTTCGTCCAGCAGGTTCGTGCCGTCCAGCGACACGCGCATGTGGTCGTTCACCTGGTAGCCGATGGAAGCATCCAGTTCACGGAAGATGCCCGTGATCTGCTGCGACTGCAACTGGGCGATCTGGGTGAAGTACGCCGAGCGCCAGCTGTAAGTCACCCGTGCGCTCCACGGCCCCTGCTCGAAATAAGGGCTGAGGTTGAACGAGTTCTTCGAGTTGTACGGAAGCGGGAAGTCGTTGCTGGTGCTGGCATCGGAGTAGGTGTAGTTGGCCAGCATGCCGAAACCGCCCCCAAAATTCCCCTGGTAGGTAAGCGATACACCCTTCACCTTGGCCACGCCGGCGTTCACCGGTACCTCCATCTGGTAGATCTCGTTCTGGTTCTCGGTGTTGTTGAAGTGTTCCTGCGGCACGTTGGTGTTGAGGATGTAGCCGGAAATCCTCCGGAAGAAGAATTCAGCCGATAGCAGGCTGTTCTCGGAGAAATACCATTCGGCCGAGGCGTCGTAGTTGGTCGACTTATAGGGCTTCAGATCCGTATTGCCGCCGGAGCCGGTGAGCGTGCGATCGTCCAGCGCGATGTACGGCGTCATTTCCTGGTAGCGCGGACGGGCGATGGCCTTGGAGGCGGCAAAGCGCAGGGTGAGGTCGTCGATCGGGTCGTAGGCGATGTTGAACGACGGCAGCCAGCCATTGTAAGCGTTGTGCAGGTCCACCGGCGTGTACGCATTGCCGCCGATGCTGTTGTAGCCGTCCACGGTGTCCCGCGTGTGGTAATAGCGCACGCCGAGGTTGCCGCGGTAGTTGTCGCCGGCGAAGTCGCCCTGCAGGTAGAACGCGCGGTTCTGCTCCTGGATGCTGTAGGTGGCCTTGGGATCCATCGGCGCGTCGGTGACGAGGCCGTTGACGTAGTTCTTCAGGCCCTGCTTGCTGATGGTGGTCCAGTCCTTCATGGTCGGCGTACCGTCAAGGCCATCGAGATAACCGTCGGGCGTGCCGCTGCCGGCAAGATCGCCGAGGGTCACGCCGCTGCCATCCTGCGTGGGGATCGTGGCTGCATAGCCGGTCTGGCCGTTGTAGTGGTTGGACGCTTTCACGCCCACCTCGATCTGGTTCATCGGACCGAACGACACGTCGTGCGCGAAGTCGGCCTGGAAGTAACGTTCGCGATCGTAACTGGGTGCGTAGCTGAAGCCTGCGCCGTGCGCGAGCATCGCATTGGCATCGGTGGGCGGCGTGTTGTAGTTGATCTGCGGGTGTTGGCCGTCGAGGTTCCAGTTGTAACCGCCCATGCCCTGGAACTGCACGTTGTAGATGCCCTGCGAACCGCCCGTGGACCCGGTGTAGCCCACCTGGCTCGACGCCGTCCAGCCATCGCCGTACCAGTCCGCGCGCAATTGAGCGGTACCGGTGTTCACCTTCGACTCTCGCTCGTAGCCATCAAGGTAAGTGGGCGCGGTGGCGCCGTACGTGCCGCTGGTGGCCACGCCATTGGTGATGCCCAGCGCTGTGGCAGCCGGCGCGCTGCCCGACCAGTCGCCATAGCGGCTCTGGTTGTAATTGTTGAACTTCTCGGTGACATACAAGCCGGTGAAATTCAGCTCGAAACCATCGTTGGGCTTCCACTGGATACCCGTGGACACGCCGTCGCGCTTGCGCTCCTGCTGGAACCACGCACTATTGATCGCCGTCGGATACACACCGGTGGCGCCGGGTGCGACAACGCCGGGTGCGAACTGATGGTCGGGATTGGTATCGGTGGGATCGTTGACCTTCTGGTAGCCAAATACTTCCGTGCCCTGGCGATCGATGATTCGATCCGAATGCATCACCGAGCCCAGGATGCCGAAGGTCTTTTCGTCGTTATGCCAGCTATAGAGTGCCGATGCATTCGGCTTGCCGGTGTCGGCACGGTCGTTGTAGCCGTAGCTCACCGTGCCGGTAAGCGTGTTGGGCTTCAGATCCAGCGGTTTGCGCGTGTTCACGATCACCGTGCCGCCGATGCTGCCTTCGTCGATCTTCGCCTGCGGCGTCTTGTACACCTGCGCGTTGCCAATGATCTCGGAGGTAAGCAGGCTGTAGTCGAAGCTGCGGCTGTCCGGATTGTTCGGATCACTCGTCCAGTTGGTGGAAGCGAGCGTCTGGCCGTTCAGCAGCAGCCGGTTCAAAGCGGGGTCCGTGCCCAGGATGCTTACCTTGTCGCCTTCGCCGAAATTCCTGTCCACGCTGATACCTGGCAGGTGCGACAGCGATTCGGCCACGTTGGTGTCGGGGAATTTGCCGACGTCCTCGGCGGAGATGGCATCGACGATCGAATCGGCGTTGCGTTTCAAGTCCAGCGACTTCTGCAGGCTGGCGCGGATACCAGTAACCGTGACGGTCGAGAGTGTCTGCGCCTGGCCGGGGTTGGCGCCCTTGGCGGCGCTTGGATCCTGGCTCGCCGGCACCGGCGCGGGAGGTACGGGGGCGGTACTGGAAGACGCCGGCGCCGGGACTGGCTGGCTGGTGGTGTCCTGGGCAAACGAGGCGCTCGAGGCGAGGAGGCCGGCAACGGCGAAGGAAAGGGCGTTGTAGCGAAGGCGCATATGGATCTCCGTTTCTTCAGGCCGAACGACAGCGCACCGGCTGAAGTTGCCCGTGGTCGATCGGTCTTGCGTGATGTGTTGCCTGGCCTGCCGCCTAGTCGTGGGGACGCCGACGGAACAAGCCCTGGGAGCCCCTATTGGCCACCCTATGGGGTTGATTCTTCCGGGCCGATGACAACGATGTCAACGATTTTTTGCCACGAGTTAAACTAAATGTGATGCAGTCAGGCTATTGATTTTCAGCACATATACATGGCCTTCACATGTTGCAATGCCGCATAGATGATAGGTCGATTAGATCGATCTACAACCCCATTGCCGCGTTGCCTGGTTGTTGCGTCGCAGTTCGGAAGGAATCACAGCGGTCCTGACGAATCAGGCGAATGAACGCACCCAGCGTCGCTCCCCACGGCTCTGGTGCCGAACGTAACTGGCGGTGCAGGGCACGCGTGAGCATGCCAGGCGCGTCCATTCGCCCTCAATGGCTCGCTACGCTTTTGCCTGCTTAAGGGTGAGGGCGGCGGGCGAGCCAGGGTAGAAAACCGCACCAAGTCGGCCGGGCTTGCGCCCGCCTGGTCGCCCGCCAGATGGCGGAAGAACACGAACCCCGCAACCGAAGTTGCGGAGCCCGGCTTGGTGATGGGTTTCTACACCCGGTTGTCGATGTAAAGACAACCCACGAATGATCCCAGAAACACCCGGCGCAGTTCTATCCGAATGGTCTCAAAGTTGGATGGCAAAGCCGATCAAATGATGCTCAAAGTAGAACGGGCGCTTGTACAAGCAATGCGCTCGTGGCCTTACATGTTTTCATGGCCCGCTTGTAGCCTTCGCGTGCGCTGGTGCGGGCCACATAGGATTGCTCTGCCTCGCCCAGGGTGACGCCTCCATTTCTTCGGGCCAACATCAGGGCGTAGGTCACCGAAATGTCGGCGGCCGTGAATGTCTCGCCGGCAAGATAGGGCGAGCGTGCGAGCTGCCGCGTTACCAGCGTCAACCGGCTCTGGAAAGTATCCAGCGCCTGACCAGCGCTCCAGTTTTGCCGCTCGGACTCTGGCGCAAAAAGGCGGGCGCCAACGACGAAGTAGATCGAGGCGGCGAGGCCGGCTTCACCCAGGTGCAAGAACTGCTGGTAGGCGGGAAAGGCCTGATCGTGCGGGCCGGGTGCGAGTGGGGTCGGTCCGTACCGAGCCATCAGGTACTCCATGATCGCAATGGATTCGACCATCGTGACGTCGCCGTCCCGGATCGCGGGAATGAAGCCGGCGGGATTGATCGCCAGGAACTCAGCGTCTTCTTCGATGCCGGCCAACAGGTCCACGGGCCTGAGCTGATATGGGAGCCCCATCTCCTCCAGCAGCCAGACCACCCGGAACCCCCGACCTTCGCCGAAGACGGTGATCTTTTCGCCATCTTTCGTCGATGTGGCGCGATTCAATGACTCAACGTGCGACATAAACCCCTCTCCCGCTTGAATGGGCGGAAACCACCTCCGCATGCCCCACGGCCTCGGATCTGGTTCCTATCCTTGCGTCGAACGGTGACCGGCTGGATCGACAGCCCACGGGGGAAAAAGACGCCACAGCTTGAAAAGGGAGCTCTAAACGAGAATAATTCTCGTTATGCTTACTTTCGCCATCCTTCTGGCCGCCGCGGCTGCGGCTTTCTGGTACCTCGCCAGCACCCAGCAGCGCCTTCTGGCCCGGCGTGCGGGCCGCGCTGCTCGCGTAGCCGGCTGGGTGCTTACCGTGGCGGCCCTGGCACTGGCGATCGCTTCCATCGACACCCTTCCCGGCATTTTCGGCGCGCTGTCGGCGTTGATGCTGGGCGCAATCACCCTTCCCTATGTGGTGTGGTGGCTCAAACCCGCCGCGGAGCCGCGCCCATGATCGGCCGCAGCCTCGCCGGCGCCCTGCTCGGCCTCACGCTTGCCATCGCACTCACCGGCCTTGCCGTGCTGTGCTGGCCCGGCGACAGCGTCCACGTGCTGGTACCGGCGGTGGTGGTCTTCTTTCCCCTCTATATGGTGCTGATCCTGTCCGCCTTCCTGTATCGCTCTGCGTCGCGCGCCTGGGGCTGGATGGCCTCGGCCAACCTGGCGGCCTTCGCGGCGTTGTGGATCGCCCAGCACACCTTGCCGGGCTTGCCTTCGTGAGGGCAGAAACGCGCCGTCGACTGACGGAGCTTCATACCTGGACGGGCCTGATCGCGGGCTTCGCGCTGTTCATCGCGTTCTATGCCGGCGCATTGAGCGTGTTCCACGACGAGATCGATACCTGGGCAGTACCGCATCCGCCCGCGGTGTCCACGGACCTGATCCAGCGAGCCGATGCGTTGATGGCCAAGGTCATGGAAGAACATCCGGCCTCGCGGGCGCAGATCGGCATGACCTTGCCCGGCGACCACCCCTCGCACGAAGTGGCGGTGTACTGGTTCGACAAGGACTGGCACGTGCAGGGCCTGGATGATGCCAAGCCCCGCGGCGAGGACGACGAGCACGAGGGGCTGGCCGATTTCGTCTATTCGTTGCACTACACCCTGGGCATCCCGGAACTGGGCATCTACCTGATGGGCCTGGTGTCCATTGTCTACGGCGTGGCCCTGCTCAGCGGCGTGCTGATCCACCTGCCCCATCTGGTGCAGGATCTTTTCGCGCTGCGCCCGGGGCGGAACCTCAAACGCCTGTGGCAGGACGCCCACAACGTGATCGGCATCCTCAGCCTGCCCTTTCATGTGATCTTCGCGATCACCGGTGCGTTGATCTGCCTGATGACCGTCGCCATGGTGGCCTTCAACGTGATGGCCTTCGACGGCAGGCTCGTGCCGCTGGAAGATTCGCTCACCGGCGCAAGCCCCACGGTTATCGCCAGCAACGTACCGGCGCCCATGCTGCCGCCGCACGTGGCGGTGGAAAAGGCGCGCGCCGTGGCCCTGGCCTCAGGTGCGGAAGGCTTCGATCCCGATTACATGCGTTACCTGCAGTACGGCGATCGAAACGCCGCGGTGGAAGTGCGGGGCCGCTCGGGGAAAACGCTGGGCGAATATGGAAGCGTGGCCCTGAGTGCGGTGGATGGACGCGTGCTGGGCGTGCAGGTGACCGGTGCCAGGGATGCCAACCATGCGACGTACGCGGCGATCTTCGGCCTGCATTTCGGCACCTTCGGCGGCACCGCGGTGAAGTGGCTGTACTTCCTGCTGGGTTTGGCCGGGGCGTTCCTGTTCTACTCGGGCAACCTTCTGTATATCGAATCACGGCGCAAGCGCCGGTCAGCCGACCAGCCACTGAAAGTACGCGCCATGGCCACGGCCACGGTGGGGCTGTGCCTGGGTTCGTGCGCCGCCATCACGATGACGTTCTGCGCCAACCTGGCGGCTGCGGCCGCAGGATTCGACGCTGCGTTGATCGTCAAACCAGTGTTCTTCATCACCTTGCTCGCCGCGTTCGGCTGGACGCTATGGCGACGGCCCGCCCGGGCGGCGGTGGATCTGCTGTTGCTGACGGCAGCTTTAAGCCTGGGCGTGGCCATCGCCGATGTCGCCTTGCACGGCTTGCGTGTGGAAGACGGCGGGGCGGCCCTGGCGGTGAACATCACCTGCGTCGGCATGGCGGTGGGTTTTGGAAGCCTGGCCCGGGCCACCGCGCGTCGTGCGCGAAGCGGTGATTCGAACAGCGTTTGGGCCGTTGCCGGCTAACATTTCGCGCTGCAGCGCACCACCACTTTCACGCGCCATCTACATGATGTAAATCATAGAGTTAACGACAAACCAGTGGGTTGCTGCAGACTCATGTAAGCGTTTACGTGGCAACGCACCAACAGCCAGTTTTTGGTCGCTTTACAAACCCCTATGAAAACGTTTACGTTTCGCGCCACAGCACCCGGTTCGGGTCGCATCGGGGTTACGAACGCGTGAGTGTGACGATCAAAGATGTCGCCCGCATGGCCAACGTGTCCGTGGCCTCGGTGTCGCGCGCGTTGAACGGCCACGGCGGGGTCACGGCCGAAACCCAGCAGCGCATCCGCGAAGTGGCCGCCCGTCTGCGTTATGTGCCACATAGCGCCGCCCGCAGTTTGATCACCCGCCGCACCCACACCATTGGTGCGCTGTTGCCGGATTTGCATGGCGCCTTCTTCTCCGAACTGATCCGCGGCATCGACCTGGCCGCGCGCGCCCGGGGCTTGCACCTGTTGGTCTCCAGCTCCCACGGCGACGCCGAGGAAGCCGCCACGGCGCTGCGCGCGATGCAGGGAAGGGTGGACGGCCTGCTGGTGATGTCCCCGCACGCCGATGAAAGCTTCATCGAAGAGAACATGCCCACGCCGACGCCGGCGGTCTTGATCAACATCCACGTGCCCGGGCACCGGCATGCGGTGGTGGACATCGATGACCGTGGCGGCGCCCGAGCGATGGTGCAGCACCTGGTGGACCACGGCCGCCGCCGCATTGTCTTCATCGCCGGCCCCGAGGCCAACAACGACGTGCGTGAGCGCGAGAATGGTTACCGCGAAGCGCTCGAGGCCAATGGCCTGGGCGCCAACCAGCTGATCATCAACGGCGACTTCAGCGAAGAGTCCGGCTTCCGTGCAGCCCAGGCCGTGCTTGGCATGAATCCGCGTCCGGACGCCATCTTCGCGGCCAACGACATGATGGCCATCGGCTGCCTTTCCGCGCTGGCCGAAGCCGGCGTGAACGTCCCGGGCGATATCGCCGTGGGCGGCTTTGACGACATCCCGATGGCGCGCTATGTGTCGCCGCCGCTCTCCACGGTGCGCGTGCGCATCGCCGAACTTGGCGAGACGGCCATGGAGCGCCTGGCACAGATGATCGAATCGGGCGAAGACATGGTGGTGCCACCGCGCCACATGGCGAGCACCGAACTTGTGGTCCGCGCTTCCTGCGGTGGTACCGCACCGTCACGACGACGGCACGCACCCAACAGCGACGCCTGACCCGGCGACGCGCCCTGCAAGGGCTCAAGCCAGCTGAATTCCGCAAGACAAGAAACAAGGGACCAGCAGCACCGACAGGACCGACGTACCACTGACCCGCGGCATGGGGAGGGCACCGAGGCATGAGGCAGCACGACAAAACAAGAAACAGGCGTTCGCCGTCGGTGACGACGGGACTGGCGCCGATGCCCGTTACCCGCCCGACCCGGGCCAGACAACAAGACCATCAAGCATCACCATTTTTGGGAGGGGAGCCATGAGCACCGCAGTTAAGTTCCGCAGGAAGATTCTTGCCAGCGTGATCGCCGCGTCCGTGACCGCGATTGCGATTGCGCCGACCGTTGGTTTCGCGCAGACGGCCACCGCCAACTTGCGCGGCAAGGCCGCGCCTGGATCGACGGTGACCGTGAAGAACCCGAACACGGGCCTGACGCGCAGGGCAACAGTAAACGCCGACGGCTCATACAGCATCATCGGCTTGCCGCCGGCCACCTATACCGTGGACGCAGGCCCTGGCACCGAGAAGCAGGTGACCTTGACGGTGGCCTCTACTGCCACGTTGAACCTCACCGCGGAAGCTGCCGCCCCCGCCGCGGCAAACGCCACGAGCCTTCAGGGCGTGACCGTTTCGGCCAGCACGCTCAACGAGGTCAAGACGCCGGAAGTAGGCCAGACCATTTCCCTGCACCAGATCCAGACCATCCCGCAGGTATCGCGCAACTTCCTGGAGTTCGCCGACACCGTGCCCGGCATGGCGTTCAACGTCGACTCCGCTGGCCACACAAGCTTGCGCGGTGGTGCGATGAACAATAGCTCGGTGAACGTGTTCATCGACGGCGTGGGCCAGAAGAGCTACGTGAAGGAAGGCGGCGTATCCGGCCAGGTCAACAGCCAGGGCAACCCTTTCCCACAGCTGGCCATCGGCCAATACAAGGTAATCACCACCAACTACAAAGCCGAGTACGACCAGGTATCGTCCGCCGCGGTGACGGCCGAGACAAAGTCCGGTACCAATGAATTCCACGGCGAGGTGTTCGACACCTATACCAGCGACAAGTACCGCAGCCGCACCGCGGGCGAAGAAGCCCCGGGTGCAGACAAAGCCAAGTCCTTCGAGAAGGAATACGGCTTCGCACTGGGCGGTCCGATCATCAAGGACCAGATGCATTTCTTCATCGCCTATGAAGAGAAGAAATTCGATACGCCGATCACCGTGACCCCGGGCAGCGGTTCGCCCGACACCATCAACTCGCTGCTGCCCTCCTCGGTGGCTTCGCAGTTCGGTCCGGCAGACCTGCCCTTCACCGAAAAGTTGTACTTCGGCAAGATCGATTGGGAACTGACCGATCGCGACCGCATCGAGATCTCCACCCAGGTGCGCCGCGAAGACCAGGCCGACAACATCGGCTCCGCTCAGGCACGCTCGGCCAGTATCGTTACCGAGAACCACGACACGCGCGGCCTGTTCCGCTGGCAGCACAGCGGCGACTGGTACTTCAATGAATTGAATGCCACGTACGAGAATTCCTCGAACAATCCGACGCCACTGAATTTCGGTAACGGCGCCGTGTACACCTACCAGCCGGCGAATGACTCCACCATCCTTGGTGTCGGTGCCGCCGGCCCGCTGGCCACCCAGGTCAAAGGCCAGGAAGGTCCGTCGCTGTCCGACGATTTTACTTTCAACGATTTGTCCTGGCATGGCGACCACACCATCAAAATCGGCTGGAAATACAAGGAGGTGACCCTGCACGCGCAGGACGCCGGCGACGTGAACCCGCTGTTCTACTACGACGTGGACGACGCCGGCACTCATGCGCTGCCGTACAAGGTGCAGTTCTCCAACCCCGTAGCCGGCCTTGACCCGATCTCGGAAACCAAGAGCAAGCAATACGGCGGCTACGCCCAGGACGACTGGGCGATAACCGACAAGTTGACGCTGAACCTCGGCGTGCGCTGGGATTACGAGAAAACACCGTCGTACCTGGACCACGTCACACCTGACAACGTGATCGCTGCCTTCAACATGCCCGATCCGGCCGCACAGGGGCAGTTCCCGGGCCAGACCTACGCACAGACGCTCGCCAAGGGCGGCGTGAACATCAACGACTACATCAGTAACGGCCATAACCGCCACGCCTACAACAAGGAATGGCAGCCGCGCCTGGGCATGTCCTACGACCTGTTCGGTGACGAAGCCCATGTGATCCATGCCGGTGCCGGCCGTTCCTACGATCGCAACCTGTACGACTACCTGCAGCTGGAACAGACCAAGTCGGCCATTCCCATCCAGGAAGTGTTCTTCAACGTGCCAGAGCGCCCTTGCAGCACGACGGCCGCGAACTGCCTGAACTGGAATCCGATTTACCTCAACGGCCTGCAGAACCTGCAGTCGCAATTCGCGTCCACCAATGCCGGCCAGGAAATTGACGTCCTCAATAACAAACTGAAGGCGCCGTATTCCGACCAGTACTCGTTGGGCATGAGCAACCAGCTGGGCGATTGGCAGACCGATGCCACCGTCACTCGCGTGCTCAGTTACGACGGATTTGCCTTCACCCTCGGCAACCGTTATCCCGACGGCTCGTTCTTCCAGGGCGGTGGCCAGCCCTGGGGTAACGGTGTTCCTGGCTTCGGCAGCCTGATCATTGGCAATAACGGCATCCGCACCCGCACCACGCAAGTGCTGCTGTCGGCCAGCAAGCCGTATACGAAGGAGTCGGGCTGGAGCAGTACGTTCGCGTACACATATACCCGTGCGTACCAGAATCGAGACATCAACGAACACTACTCGTTCGATGAAGAGACCATCGGTAACTACCCGTTCATCCTGTCCAACGCGGCGCCGAAGCACCGCTTCGTCACTACCGGGTCGATCGACGGTCCGTGGGGTTTCAGTTTCTCGGCCAAGCTCACGCTGGCCACGCCCACGCCATATAACGCCATCGCCAACTATGGCGCGATCGGACCGAACGGCGAAGCCGGCATCCCAACGACCTTCATCCCACGTGGGGGCAGCAAGTTCCTGGTGGGTGGCAATATCTGGGGTTACCGCGACATCGACTTCCAGGCCACCAAGGACTTCAAGATCTGGGGCGATGTCTCGGCCTATATGCGCTTCGACATCCTGAATGTCTTCAACTGGAAGAACTTCGACGATGCCGCGGTGCTTACCAGCTTCGGCAGCTCCGGCACGCTACCCACCAACCCGGTCGCATACGACAAGCATGGCAACATCACCTTCGTACCACGCACGGCTAAGTTCACCGTAGGTGTGAAGTTCTAAACGCCATCGTCAGCCGCTCAAGGACGGGGCCCGCCATCGCGCGGGCCTCGTCTTAAGTGGCAACGTCCAACCCTATTCCAGCGGGACTGCATGCCATGACCGACCCGGCCATCAGGAGCATTGTCATCGTCGGCGGCGGTACGGCCGGCTGGATGGCGGCGTCCGCGTTTTCCCGCACCTTGGGCAAGAGCGTATCCATCCGCCTGATTGAATCGGACGAGATCGGTATCATCGGGGTGGGCGAGGCCACGGTGCCGCACCTGAAGCTCTTCAACAACCTGTTGGGGATCAACGAATCGGATTTCGTCCGCAAGACGTTCGGCAGTTTCAAACTGGGCATCCAGTTTGTCGATTGGCTGCGGCAGGGCGAAAGCTACGTGCATGGCTTCGGCAGCATGGGCCACGAGGTGGGCCTGATGCCGTTCCACCAGTACTGGATCAAGGCCATGCACAGGGGCATGGCCAAGCCGAGTCTTGGGCCGTACTCGGTCAACACCATGGCGGCGTTGAAGAACCGGTTCATGGCCCCGGGGCTTGATGTACCGGCCAATTCACCCCTGGGAAGCGTGGCCTACGCTTATCACTTCGATGCCGGGCTGTACGCAAAATTCCTGCGCAGCTACGCCGAACTTCTGGGCGTGGTGCGCACGGAGGGCAAGATCCTCGATGTCGAACTGAACCCTATCTCTGGCTTCGTCGACGCGGTGAACCTTCAAAGCGGCGAGCGCGTGGAAGGTGAGCTCTTCATCGATTGCTCGGGCTTCCGCGGCCTGTTGATCGAACAGGCATTGAAAACCGGTTACGACGAATACACGCAGTGGCTACCCTGCGATCGCGCCATGGCCGTTCCGTGCGCAAATGTCGGCGAGCCCACGCCCTATACGCGCTCCACGGCACGCGAGGCCGGCTGGCAGTGGCGCATTCCGCTGCAGCACCGCACTGGCAATGGCTATGTGTATTCCAGCAAGCATCTTTCCGACGACGAGGCCGCGGCGAAGCTTCTCTCGCGCCTGGACGGCGAGGCCCTGGCCGATCCACGTCCGCTGCGCTTCGTCACCGGCTTGCGCAAGAAGCCCTGGAACAAGAACGTGGTGGCGCTGGGCCTGGCCAGCGGCTTCATGGAGCCTTTGGAATCCACCAGCATCTTCATGATCCAGTCGGGCATCACGCGGCTGTTGAAACTCTTCCCGGAGAAGGACTTCTCGCAGGTATTGATCGACCGCTACAACGAGCAGGTGACATTCGAATCCGAGCGCATCCGTGATTTCCTGATCCTGCACTACAAGGCCACCGAGCGCACCGACACCGACTTCTGGAACCAGTGCCGCACAATGGAAATCCCCCAAAGCCTGCAGGACAACATCGACCTGTTCGCCGACAGTGGCCGGTTCTTCCGTAATGCGGAGGAAATGTTCGGCGATGTGAGCTGGGTGCAGGTGATGGTGGGGCAGGGCATCGTGCCGCGTACGCATCATCCGCTGGTGGACCAGATGCCCGATAGCGATCTCGCCGGCTTCATGGCCAGCATCGAGAGCGTGGTAGGGCAGTGCGCCGACGCCATGCCCATGCATTCGCAGTTCATCGCCCAGCATTGCCCTGCCGAAAAGGTGGCTTGAGCTGTTGGCCTGCGGCATAACTTGCAGTTTCCGTGGAAGGCCTGACGGGCTATATTCACGCTGCTGATGAAAACGTTTTCACGGGCCTCACGTTCCCCGACGCAGCGCCCCGAAGAAGGTTCCCCCATGTCGATCCTGAAGTCCTACCCGCTAGTCCTCGCCCTTGCCGCCATGGTGGCGTGTGGGGGCGTCATGGCTGCCCCGGCCCATCATCAATCGAAAGCCCACAAGGCGGATTCGAAGCTCGCGCAGGTAAACAAGGTGCCCGCCAATATCGACGACCTGGAACGCCGCACCTTCGCCTGGTTTTGGGATGCGGCCGATCCGAAAACAGGCCTGATACCCGACCACTTCCCCGGTGAATCCTTTGCCTCCATCGCCTCGGTGGGTTTCGGCCTGACGGCTTATGGCGTGGGGGCCGAGCGGGGGTACATCACACGCGAGCAGGCCGCCGAACGAACCCTCGCCACTTTGAAATTCTTCGATGAGTCCACGCAGGACGACAGCGAGGACGGCGCTACCGGCTTCCACGGCTTTTTCTATCACTTCCTGGACATGAAGACCGGCAAGCGCTTCTCGCGCTGGGTGGAGCTGTCCAGCGTGGACACCACCTTGATGATGGGCGGGGTGTTGTTCGCGCAGTCGTATTACGACCGCGACACGCCACAGGAAACGCAGATCCGCGAACTCGCCGACAAGCTGTACCGCAACGTGGACTGGCCGTGGATGCAGCACCACTACCCGCTGGTAAGCATGGGATGGACACCGGGTGGCAAGTTCATCCAGGCCGACTGGCGCGGTTACAACGAAGGGTCGCTGGTGTACATCCTGGGCCTGGGGTCGCCCAGCCATCCGCTGGACGATGGCGCATGGAATGCCTGGGTCCACACCTACCCGGCCACCTGGGGCGAGTTCTACGGACAGACCTTCCTGAATTTCGCGCCGATGTTCGGCCACCAGTACAGCCAGGTGTGGGTGGACATGCGCGGCATCCGTGACGACTGGAGCCGCGAGAAAAACTTGGATTATTTCGAGAACAGCCGTCGCGCCACGTATTCGCAGCAGGCCTACGCGATCGCCAATCCGGGCCACTACGAAGGCTATGGCAAGAATGTCTGGGGCCTCACCGCCAGCAACGGCCCGGGCGGCATCATCGTGGAAGGCGGCGACAAGCAGCACCGGGAATTTCACGGCTATACCGCGCGTGGCGCGGGCCGCGACTACATTTCCGACGATGGCACCATCGTGCCCACGGCGGCGGGCGGTTCCATCGCCTTCGCTCCGGAGATCGTTATTCCCGCGCTCGAGGAAATGAAGAAACGCTGGGGCAAGTACATCTATACGAAGTACGGGTTCGTCGACGCCTTCAACCCTACCTTCCAGACGCCCACGGAACTGCGCACGGGTAAACTGGTGCCGGGCGTGGGTTGGGTGGATACCGTGCACATCGGCATCGACCAGGGCCCGATCCTGCTGATGATCGAGAACTACCGCAGCAACTTCGTCTGGAATGTGATGAAGAAGAATCCCTACATCCGCAAGGGCCTGGAGCGCGCCGGTTTCACTGGCGGCTGGCTTGACGGCGCGGCCACCGGAACAAAGTGAGGTTCGCGCCCGGCCATCGTGCATGGGTCGTCCTGGCGGCGGTGCTGCTTGCTTCGTGCGCGGATAAACCCGCCGGTGTGGTGGATGTGGATTTCTGGACCATCGGCCGCGAAGGCGAGGCGATGGCGAAGCTCGTTCCCGCTTTTGAGAGGGAACACCCTGGCATTCGCGTGCACGTGCAGCAGATGCCGCTCACTGCCGCCCATCAGAAGCTCTTCACCGCCTTCGCCGGCAACTCCATGCCGGATATCACCCAGCTGGGCAATACCTGGCTGCCGGAAATGCAGGCGCTGAACGCCATCGAGCCGCTCGATGCATACGTAGCCACGTCCAAAGTCGTGGACAAGGCCGACTACTTCCCCAGCATCTGGGCCACCAACACCATCGACGGCAAGCTCTGGGGCGTGCCTTGGTACGTGGATACGCGGTTGTTGTTCTACCGGGTGGATATCCTGAAGGAAGTGGGTTTCGACGGCCCACCGCGCACCTGGGACGAATGGCGCCGCCAGCTGGCCGCCGTGCGTTCGCGTGGCAACGGCAAGGGCTTTGCCGTGTTGCTGCCTACCAACGAATACGAGCCGTTGATGTCACTGGCGCTGCAATCAGATGAGCCCCTGCTGCGCGATGGTGGCCGCTACGGAAATTTCCGTAGCGAGGGATTCAAGCGCGCGCTCACCTTCTACGTCGATACCTTCAAGGCGAAGCAGGCGCCGAACATCACCAATGTCGAGGCGGGCAATCCCTGGACGGAGTTTGGTCGTGGCGTGTACGCGTTTTACCTCTCCGGGCCCTGGAACATCGGCGAGTTCCGCAAGCGCATCGATGCGAAGGACCAGGACGACTGGTCCACCGCCGCGCTGCCCGGCATCAACGGCCCGGGTGCCTCCAACGCCGGCGGCTCGAGCCTGGTGATCTTCCGGAGCTCAAAACACAAGCAGGAAGCCTGGCAGCTGGTGGAATTTCTCTCCAGGCCAGATATCCAGCGGCAGTTCTACGACCTTCTGGGCGACATGCCGCCCCGGCGCTCGTCGTGGGAAGGTGGAACACTCGCCAACGATCCGAAGGCCCGCGCCTTCCGTGACCAGCTCGAGCGTGTGGTGCCGTCACCCGCGGTGCCCGAGTGGGAGCGCATCGCCACCGAGATGCAGCTGGTAGCCGCGCAGGCGGTGGCTGGGCAGATATCCATCGACGATGCCGCCGCCGAGATCGACCGTCGCACCGATCGCATCCTGGAAAAGCGCCGCTGGGTGCTGGACCACGCCAGGGAGCATGCCCCGTGAGTCGCCAAAATGCCGCCTGGTGGTTCCTGGCCCCGGCGCTGATCGTGCTTGGGCTGTTTTTCCTGCTGCCGGTGATAGCCGCGTTACTGCTTAGCCTGACCGACTACGACCTCTACGCCCTGGCGGACCTGCGCAACCTGCGTTTCGTCGCGCTGGCCAATTATTGGGAGCTGCTGCACCGGCCGCTGTTCTGGTCGGCGCTTGGCCACACGTTCTACTTCGTGATCGTGGGTGTGCCGTTGTCGATTGCCACGTCCCTCGGCGCTGCGCTGCTGCTTAATTCGCCGCTGGCGCGGTTCAAGCCATTCTTCCGCACCGCGCTGTTCGCCCCGGTGGTGACCACCGTGGTGGCGGTGGCGGTGATCTGGCGGTACCTGTTCAACACCAAGTACGGCTGGGCCAACTATGGGCTCAGCGGGCTTGGCATCGATCCGGTCGACTGGCTGGGCGATCCGCACTGGGCCATGCCCACCATCATCCTTTTCGCCGTGTGGAAGAATTTCGGCTACAACATGATCATCTTCCTGGCCGGGTTGCAGGCGATCCCGGCTGATCTTTACGAAGCCGCACGCATCGACGGTGCCTCGGCGCCCAGCCAGTTCCGCCACATCACCTTGCCGATGCTGGCGCCGACCCTGCTGATGGTGAGCATCCTTACTGTTTCCGGTTACTTCCAGCTGTTCGCCGAGCCGTACGTGATGACCGAGGGCGGCCCACTGCAGAGCACCACAAGCGTCCTGTACCTGATGTACGAGGAAGGCTTCAAGTGGTGGAACCTGGGTTCCGCCTCGGCCGTGGCCTTCCTGCTGTTTGTGATCATGTTCGTGGTCACCGCCGGCATGCTGCGGTTGTCCCGTCGCAAGGTGGCCTCATGAGCCCGCGCACGGCCAAGGCCCTGGTGAACGGCCTGCTGCTGGGCGGTGCGGTGGTGGCGCTGTTCCCGCTGGTGTGGATGGTGTCGGTGTCGTTCATGCAGGCGGGCGAGGCAAGCTCTCTACCGCCGCCATTGTTGCCGCGCCATTTCACATTCGATAACTACCGGGAATTATTCGTGCACGCGGGCATGGGGCGGTACTTCGCCAACAGCCTGCTGGTGTCCTCGGCGATCACGGTGTTCTCGGTACTGATCAACGTGATGGCAGGCTATGCCTTCGCGAAGCTCCGCTTCACCGGCCGGAAGCGCCTGTTCCAGGCGCTGGTCGGGGGCCTTGTGATTCCCGCGCAGGTGGCGATGTTGCCGCTGTTCCTGCTGCTGAAATACATGGGGCTGATCAACACCTATGGCGCGGTGATCGTGCCGGCATTGGCCACCATCTTCGGCATTTTCCTGGTGCGCCAGTACACCAGCGGCATTCCGGACGATCTGCTCGAGGCCGCGCGCATCGATGGCGCAGGCGAAGCGCGGATTTTCATCCAGATCGTGATGCCGCTGTTGAAACCGATCATGGTGACCCTGGCCATCTTCACCTTCCTGGCCGCCTGGAACGACTTCATGTGGCCACTGATCGCCCTGACCGGCCAGGAGCACTACACCCTGCCCATCGCACTGGCGTCTCTTTCACGTGAACACGTGCAGGATTCGGAGTTGATGATGGCAGGCTCCGTGGTTACCGTAGTACCCGTGCTTGCCCTCTTCCTGGCGTTGCAGCGCTATTACCTGGAAGGCCTCCTGCTGGGCAGCGTCAAGGGATAACGAATGAAGTTTCGCCAAGCGGTGCTGCTCGCGCTTATCGTTGCCGGCAGCGCACAAGCCGCGCCGCAGCGCCTGCTCGATGGCTTCGAAAGCAAGGCCGGTTGGCAGGCACTGCATACCGACGATGTTTCGGCATCGCTGCGTGAAGACCAGGGCGTGGACGGCAAGGGCCTGTGCCTTGATTTCGATTTCCACGGCGTGTCGGGGTCCGCTTCGATCAAGCGCATGCTGCCTATCGACTTCCCGCCGAACTTCGCCCTGTCCGTGCAGGTGCACGGGCAGATGCCCGCCAACACCCTGCAGCTGAAGCTGATCGACGACAGCGGCGACAACGTGTGGTGGTACCAGCGGCAGGATTTCGTCCCCGCCAACGCCTGGGAATACATCCAGGCGCGCCGCCGGCAGGTGGAGTTCGCCTGGGGCCCCACCAAAGACCGCACCTTGCGCCATGCGGCCGCGGTGGAACTGATGGTGTACAACGCGCACGGCGGCCGCGGCAACGTGTGTTTCGACAACCTCACGCTCACGCCGTTGCCGCCGGAGGCCACCACGTTTCCCACGCCGGTGGCCACGGCCAGTTCTTCGCTGTCGGGATTCCCCGCCGGTGCACCGCTGGATAATGCCCTTGGCACATCGTGGCGGAACGATCCGTCACGCGGCAACGATCCGAGCTACACCATCGATCTCAACGTGCCGCGTGATCTCGGCGGTGTCGTGCTGGATTGGGAGCCGGGCCATGCGGCATCGCGCTACAGCGTGGACGTCTCCGACGACGGACGCACCTGGCGCACAAAGCGCACGGTTGTCGACGGAAACGGCGGGCAGGACGCGATCTTCATGCCTGACACCACCGCGCGCTATCTGCGCGTGGCAATCCACGGCGACGGACCAAAGCAGTATGGCCTGGCGCGCCTCACCCTGAAGGACCTTGCCTGGGGCGCCACACCCAATGCGTTCTTCCAGGCACAGGCGAAGGACGTGCGGCGCGGCCTGTACCCGCGGGGTTTCTCCGGTGAGCAGTCCTACTGGACCCTGCTAGGCGTGGACGGCGACAGCACCAGCTCCGCCCTGCTGTCCGAGGATGGCGCAGTGGAGGTCATGCGCGGGGGGTTCTCGATCGAACCGATGCTGTTGACGGGGCAGGGCGCCTTGACGTGGGCCGACGTCTCCACGCGGCAAAGCCTTGCCGATGGCTACTTGCCCATTCCCACGGTGAGTTGGCGCGCCGGTGACCTTTCGCTCGATACGACGGCCTTCGGTGCCAGGGACGATGGCGATTCAGTCACGGCCATCAAGTACACCGTGCACAACAATTCGATGCAGGCGCGCGAGGTCACCCTCGCCTTGCTCGCGCGGCCGTTCCAGGTGAATCCACCCACGCAGTTTCTCAATTCCCCAGGCGGCACCAGCCCGATCCACGACTTCGCCTGGGATGGGCACACGCTTACCGTCAACGGCAATCGCTACCTGCAACCGCTGCAGGATACCGACGCATTCGTGGCCGGAAGCTTTGATGCCGGCAACCTGGCCGAGCGGCTGGCCGCCGGCGAGGAACCGAAGGTCAACGCCCTGCACGATGATTTCGGCTTTGCCCAGGGCGCGTTGCTGTACAAGCTCACGCTTGCACCCGGCGCAAGCCGGGACATTGGCCTGATCGTCGACCCCGCGCACGCGCCTGCTTCCGCCGCTGATGGCTGGCTGGATGAAACCCAGGGCAACGTGGCCGACGAGTGGCGCGAGAAGCTCAACCGTGTATCGATCACGGTGCCGGCGCATGCGCAGGCCGTGGTGGATACCGCGCGAACCGCGCTGGCGCATATCCTGCTGTCACGCGACGGGCCTGCCCTGCAGCCAGGCACGCGTTCGTATGCGCGCACCTGGGTGCGGGACGGCGCGATGATGACCGAGGGCCTGCTGCGCATGGGCCACGAGGACACCGCGCGCGACTTCGTGCAGTGGTATGCGCCGCATCAGTTTTCGAGCGGCAAGGTGCCCTGCTGCGTCGACGCACGCGGCTCGGATCCGGTGCCCGAGAACGACAGCCAGGGCGAGCTGATCTTCAGCATCGCCGAGCTCTATCGCTATACGCGCGACAACGCCATGCTGGCGTCGCTATGGCCGAACATCCAACGCGCGGTGGCCTATATGGATCAGTTGCGCGTCAGCGAAAGTACCGCGGCCAACACCACGCCAGAGCGGCGCGCACTCTACGGATTGATGCCGGCGTCGATCAGCCACGAAGGCTATTCGGCCAAGCCGATGCATTCGTACTGGGACGATTTCTGGGCGATGAAGGGTTACGACGACGCGGTGGACATGGCCCACGTGCTGGGCAAAACGGACGACGAACAGCGCTTTGCCCAGTCACGCGACGCGTTTCGCCACGACCTGCACGCCTCGATCGACCTTGCCGTGAAACAGCATGGCATCGGCTTCATCCCCGGCGCGGCGGAACTGGGCGATTTCGATGCCACGTCCACCACGATCGCCATTTCCCCGGGCGGGGAACAGGCGAGGCTGCCCACGGCGCTGGTGGATGGCACCTTCGAGAAGTATTGGCAGGGTTTCGTGGCGCGCCGTGACGGCAAGACCGCGTGGGACGACTACACGCCTTACGAGTTGCGGAACGTCGCCACCTTCGTGCGCCTGGGGTGGCGCGGCCGCGTGCAGGGTCTGCTTGATTTCTTCTTTACCTCCCGGCGCCCGGCAGCATGGAACCAGTGGGCTGAAGTGGTTGGCCGCGATCCTCGCAAGCCGCGTTTTGTCGGTGACATGCCGCATGCGTGGATTGCTTCGGACTATGTGCGCTCGGTGCTGGACATGTTTGCCTACGAGCGCGAAGCGGACCAGTCGATCGTGCTCGCCGCCGGCATCCCCATGGCCTGGCTCGACGGCGAGGGCATCGGCATCCAGGGCTTGCGTACCACGCGCGGCCAGCTCGGCTACACGCTCCGCCGCGATCGCGACGGCGTGCACCTGCAAGTGGACGAAGGCATCGACCTGCCCCCCGGCGGCCTGGTGTTCCCATGGCCCGGCAAGGACACCCCCGGCGCCACCACCATTGACGGCAAACCCGCCACCTGGAAGAACGGCGAACTCACCATCCACAGCCTGCCCGCCCAGGTCACCGTCGCTGCAACGCCCCGATAAGCGATAAGGGGTCAGAGTCATTTATTTCGGCTACCCATCTACCCTGCGCCATCGGCCGCAAAAATGACTCTGACCCCTTATCGCTTGACCCCTTATCGCTCTCATCGCGGTTAGCTGCGGGCGGCGACTTCGTCGATGTGCAGCAGGAGGTCAGCCGGATCGGCGAATACCCGGTAGGCACCGGCGCGCTCGAGTTCGTTTTCGCCGTAGCCGCCGGATAGCAGGCCGATGCCCAGCGAGCGGGCGCGTTGCGCGGCAAGCATGTCCCAGATGCTGTCGCCCAGCACCACCGCTTCGCGGATATCCATCCCCAGGCGTTCGGCGCAGGTGACGAAGAGATCCGGATCGGGCTTGGCGTGGCGCACCTGGTCGCGCGTCACCACGGGCACTTTCGAAGAATCCACGCCCAAAGCTTCAAGGTTGTGCGCCGCTGTTTCCATTCGGCCGCTGGTGGCGATGCCCCAGGGGATACCGGCATCGGTCAGCCACGCCAGCAGGGCCTTGGCACCCGGTAGTGGCTTGACGCTGCCGGCGGTGGCCAGCCGGCCGTAGGCCGCGGCATGGCCTATGCGCAGGCGCTCGATGCGGTCGTGGGTAATCTCCATGCCCGTTTCGCGCAGCAGGATATGGGTGAACAGGCCGCCGCTCATGCCGATCTTGCGGTGGATGCGCCATACGGAAAGATCGATGCCCTCGGCGTCGAGCGACTCCTTCCAGGCCAGCACGTGCTGGTAGACGCTATCGACAAGCGTGCCGTCGAGATCGAAGAGAAAGGCGGTCTTGCTGCGTGGCATGGGGGAAGTCCAGAGCAGAGGAGCGACCATCCTAGCGCGACGTGGCTTGCCTCGCGCCAACGAGCAGCGACACACGCGGCACTACCGAGCCTGCTATTAGGGGTCAGAGTCATTGGCGCACCATTAGGACGGCGGCGGCCACTATGACTCTGACCCCTTATGGGTTTTAGAACTTGCCGGCGCGGAAGTCGGCGATGGCTTCGTGGATCTGCTGCTGTGTGTTCATCACGAAGGGGCCGTAGCGGGCCACGGGCTCGGACAGTGGCTTGCCGGCCACCAGCAGGACGCGGGTGGCGGCGTCGGTGGCGCCGATCAGCACGCGGTCGCCTTCGGTCAGCACGCCCAGTTCGCTGCGGGCCAGCAGTTGCGAGCCCACTTTGGCTTCCTTGCCGTCGAAGACGTAGGCGAAGGCATGGTGGCCGGTTGGCAAGGGCACGGCCACGTGCGCACCCGGCTCCAGTGCCAGATCCAGGTATACCGGCGCCGTCGCGATGCCCGCGACAGGCCCGGTCACGCCATCGATGCTGCCTGCGATCACCTTGACCGTGACACCGGGCGCCGGTGTTGCGACAGGAATGTCACCCGGCGGGATGTCCTGGTAGCGCGGGTCGGTCATCTTGTCACTGGCAGGCAGGTTCACCCACAGCTGGAAACCCCACATCAGGCCATCTTCCTGCTGCGGCATTTCCGAGTGCAGGATGCCGCGGCCGGCGGTCATCCACTGCACGCTGCCGGCTTCAAGGTCGCCGCGGTTGCCGTGGTTGTCGCCATGCTGCATGCGGCCGGCGAGCATATAGGTGACCGTTTCGAAGCCGCGGTGCGGGTGCTCGGGGAAGCCGGAAATGTAGTCGCCGGGCTGGTCCGAACGGAATTCGTCCAGCAGCAGGAAGGGATCGAGCATGTCCAGCGCGGGCTGGCCGATGACGCGCTTCAACTTCACGCCGGCACCGTCGGCAGTGTCCATGCCGCGGACGCGGCGGGTGATTTCACGATCGGTCATGGCAAGGGCCTGTTGAGGTTCATGCCGGGCAAGATGCCGTTGCCGGCGGCGAGAGGGAAGGCCGCCGGCACGAACGCATTGTTTCCCGGCCAGCGACGCCAGGACGATGTTAGATCAGGTCGCGTAACACCAGGGTTACCTTGCGCCGCTTGCCATCGCGCTCCACGGTCAGCGGCACTTCCGTACCCGGTGCATCGTTGCGCAAGCGCCGCCGCAGGTCGTACAGGTGCATGGACGACGCAGCCTTGCCATCCACGGCCACGATGATGTCGCCTGCGGCAATCCCCGCCTTCGCCGCCGGTGCGCCGTCATTGACGTTGACAACGCCAAATCCCTTGCCGCTCACGTTCAGCCACATGCCGGAACGATCGAAGGTGTCCAGGTCGTCCACTTTTCCGGGGATGGGCTTGAGGTACATCAGCTGGTGGTCGTAATCGAGGGTAACCACGAAGCGCTTGAGCAGGCCGCCTCCGACATTGTTCGGGAAGGCCTCGATGCTGCCGACACCGCCCTTATCCAGGCTGAATTCGGTCAGCGGCGACTTCACCGTGACATCGCCAAGCTTCAGGTCCTTGCCCCGGAACACATAGCCCCGGCTGGCGCCGCCCACGCCCCAGCCGGTGATCGCCTCGGCGCCGTTCTTCTCCAGCTCGCGAATATGGTTGCGTTCGGCAAAGGGCCTGGTGAGCGACAACACGTTGCGCGCGCCGGTATCGATGCCGAACCGGCCGGGAATACCAGCGTAACTACCCAGCACTTCGGGAAACTGGTGGTAGAAGCGGAACGGCACCGGCGTCCCCGCGTCGCTGGGATCAAAGTGTTTCTTGTCGATGAAAGTGAGCTCGTGGCGGGCGTAGTCGAAGCGGGTGATGAAACGGCACAGGAACTCGTAACCGATCATGCCCTCCTCATCGAGGCCTTCGGCGGCGTTGGAGAATTTGAGCACGCTGATAGGCTGATCCTTCAAGGTAGCCTTACCCACGCGGATCGACTCCACGCGCGCCAGCCCGCTCAGGGCCACGCCGCTTCCGGAGCCCGTGGACGGTTGTGCACCTTGCACCTTGATGCCCAGCGCGGCGGCTGAATCAGGCACCAGGATGTCGTGGCCGCCGGTGTCGACGATGACATTCAGCGGCTTGCTGCCGTTGAACGACGCCTTGACGTAAACGTGGTTGTTGGCAAGCAGGAACGGCACGGTGGCTTGCGTGGTGCCGGGATCGAGCTCGAAATCGTGCAGGTCGGTCCTGGGTCGCGCAAAGCGCGCATCGTCGCCACCGGTGGAGAAGGTCGCTGACGACAGCTTCATCGTCTGCCGGTTGGCCTCGCCGCTGCCATCATCGATCACTACCGTGTGTGCCAGTTGCACGCCGTCGGTGGTGATGTAGTCCGTGTAGTAGGTGCTGATGGTGAGCGTGGTGTTTATTTCCACCGTGCGCGAAAGCAGGTGCGTGACCGGATCGAACCAGGCATCGAACGGCTTGCCTTCCCTGGGGACGACCGTTAGCACGTCGTAGTCCTTGCTGCCGTCGCGCTTGCGCCCGGCATCGGTGATCGTGGCGCCGCCCCGGTCGCTGTGCCACCACAGGTTCTGCAGGCGGTAGGCCTCGTTGATGGCGAGCTGGCGAACGTCGCCGCCCTCCTGCGGCGTTGCCGTCCCCGATGGTTCCAGCTCCCACGCCATCTTGCCGTCGAAGCCGTTGGCGGAACGGGTGGGACCGATATCCGAACGATCGACGAAGCGGCCGCGCTTGACGTCCTGTATCGAGGTGACCTGTCCAGTAAGTCCCTGCCCTGCGTAGGCATAACGGAGCTCCAGATCATCCTTTGCCTGCCACTGGTTTCCCGCCGTGGCCGTCTGGTTTGTCTCCAGTACCTGCGACACGTGGTCGGCGGCAAGCACGGAGAACGGAGCCAGGCAGCATGCAATGGCGAGGGTGAGGAAGGTCTTGCGCATGATCGATCCGGGTGGGAGATGTTGGTGCGACAGTAAATGTCCGTCGGCCGCCTCGTCTTGAATCCAGTTGACCTGGTCCGCCAGCCGTTCAGGCCGCGGCAGCCATGCGCCAGGCTTGCGGCATGCTTCCGGTCAGGCCCCTTACGGCGCGGCTCATGTGCGCCTGGTCGGAAAACCCCAGTTCCGTTGCCAGCCTTCCCAGGGCAACGGACGATCCGCGGATGGCCTCCCACGCCGCCCGCGCGCGTACCTGGGCGCGGTAGGCTTTCGGTGAACTGCCGTAAGCCTTGCGGAAGCCGCGGCTGACCGACTCCGCACGTAAACCCATGTCATCGGCCCACCGGGCCAGGCAGATATCCGGTTGCTCGCGAAGCTTCCGCGCCAGCAAGTCCGGCCAGTCGTGGTGACCCGAGGCATCGGCCTGGAACGCTTCGTCGAATGCTGGCCAGGCTTCGGCAGGCGAACGTTCAACCAGGCGCACCAGGGCATCGGCGTCGCGCACGCGGCCGTGGACCGGCAACCGCGTGCCGGCCGGCATGGGGATGATGAGCACGTCCGCACCACGGGTGGAAAAACAGTCCAGATGCGATTCGAACGGGCGGTGCACCAGCGCATCGCCGGCCTGCACGGTATGCCGGCCTTCATCGCCGGCTTCCAGGTAGGAACCGCTCAGAATCACCGTGGCAAAGGCGGTGTCGTGGCAGTGGCGCTCCAGACGATGGCTGGGCGCGTGGTGCTGGCGGCCAGCCGGGGCCTGGGCGTAGGGATGGAAGCAGGTGTGCATCAGGTTAACCGTCCGCCGGTGGCGAAGGGTTCGGGGTTCCATTCATTGGCCGTTGCGCCGATGATCGGAGTGTTCACCTTGGACGTCCATGGGACTACTGGGATAGACGGTCGCGGCGCGCTGTAAAACCGCAGCCGTCGCGGCTAGTGCACCCACTCGCCGCTGCGCTGGCGCGGGGGTGACGGATCGTCATCATCCGGATGGGGCGCGGCGGCCAGTTCTTCGTCGGTGGGCGTTTTCTGGCGCCAGTACTGGTTGACCGCGGCCAACACCATCGGCACCTGCGACAGGCATTCGTCGTACTCGTCGTCGGTGAGTTTCTCGAACTCAGCATCGGCGGTAAGGATGCCCTCGTCCACCGCCAGGGCCATCACCGGGCCGAGCAGTTCCATCAGCTGTGGATCACCGGCCAGACGGGTCTCCCAGAGGCTGGCACGCATATCGATGCCGCGGCTGAAGCCTTCGCACCAGCCTGCGGCGGATAGCACGGGGCCGGCGTCCAGGTCGATCTCGCCCAGGATCGGCTCGTAGGCGTCTACCTCGAGTTCGGCCAGGATCGAATCGTTGAGCTTGGCCAGCAGCGCCAGCACGCGATTGCCTTCGTCTTCGTCGTCGAAGGCATCGTGCAGCACCTCGGGTAGCCACTCGGTGGGAGTGACCGGTACAGGACCGACGGCGATGGCCGACAGCATGCCGTGGAGGCCATCGAGCAGCAGATCGCCGTCGCCGCAGTGGGCGCGCAGGTAGCGATCGAGCTCCTCAAGTTCACCATCGTCCAGCGAGCTGGGCCAGTCGGTTGGGGTATTCATCTAGATGTTCAACTCCAGGACCACCGGGGTGTGGTCGGACGGTCGCTCCCACGTGCGCGGGGTACGTTCGATGGCAGCGGCCGATGCCAGTGATTTGAGAGCATCGCTGATCAAGATCAAGTCTATGCGCAAGCCCATGTTGCGCCGGAATGCCGCCTGGCGGTAGTCCCACCAGCTGAAATGTCCGGCATCTTCTTCGAAAAGCCGGAAACTGTCGGTTAATCCGAGGTCTGTGATGGCCTTCAGTGCCGCACGCTCGGGCGGCGAGGCGAGGATGTCCTCACCCCAGGCGACCGGGTCGTAGAGGTCGCGGGCGTCGGGCGCGATGTTGAAGTCGCCCAGCACCACCAGCTTCGGATGACGCGCCAGTTCGGCGGACAGGAAATCGCACATCCGGGCCAGCCAGTCCAGCTTATAGGTGTATTTCTCGTCGCCGACGGCCTTGCCGTTCACCACATACAGGTTGACCACCCGGATGCCATCGATGGTGCCGGCCAGGATGCGTCGCTGGGGATCGTCGTGGCCGGCCATGTCGGTGACCACGTCGGTGATCTCGCCACGGGCCAGGATCGCCACGCCGTTATAGGTTTTCTGGCCCGAGCACACACTGCGGTAACCCAGGGCGGCGATTTCGTCCACCGGGAACTTGCCGTCTTCGAGCTTGGTTTCCTGCAGCGCGATGATGTCCGGTTGGCTTTCACCCAGCCATTGCTGCAGATGCGGCAGGCGGACCTTGAGCGAGTTGACGTTCCAGGAGGCGATCTTCATGGGCCGCATTGTAGCGGCCGTGCATGGCAACCCGGATGCGTCAGGTGACCCGAATCATCAGCCCCAGTACCAGCAACAGCACCACCATCGAACCCAGCCCCGTGGCGCCGCCCCGGAAGGCGCCGCGCAGCCAGCGTTCACGCGGATTGCCCAGCAGGCCGATGGCCGCCCCCAACGCCGTGGGAGCAAGCAGGATGAAAGCGAGCAGGCCCACGGCAAAGCCGCGGATGATGGAGCCTTGCGTAGGGGTTGCCGCCTGCGCCATGGGCACGACGAGCGCCAGGATGGCCAGCGTGGCCGCGCGTGACAGGTTTCTTGCCATGACACCCCTCCCTTGACCCGTCGCCCTGCGGCGGTGTCGGCGCCAAAACTACGCCGTGCCAGATGAAAGAGCGGTGCAAAATCGGCAGGGAGGCGCCTTCACTGACGAAGGTCACATAAGCGGGGCCGCCGGTTAACGGGCGACCCCTGCATGTCCGCGCCAGAGGCGTATTCAGGCCAGGCCGTAACTGGCCAGCAAGGCGTCAGGTTTGGGCTCACGCCCGCGGAACGCTACGAACGACTCGAGCGCCGGGCGCGACGCACCCACGGCCAGCACCTCGCGCCGGAAGGCATCACCGCTGGCGCGGTCGATCACGCCGGCTTCTTCGAATTTGCTGAACGCGTCGGCCGAGAGCACTTCGGCCCAGAGGTAGCTGTAGTACCCGGCTGCGTAGCCGCCGGCGAAAACATGCGTGAACGCGTGCGGGAATCGCTGCCAGGCCGGCGGATGCAGCACGGCCACCTCGTGGCGCACTTTCTCCAGCACGTTCATCGGCTGCGCGCCGTGGCCCGGGTCGTAGTTGAGGTGCAGCAGGAAATCGAACAGGGCGAACTCCAGCTGGCGCACCAGGAACAGGCCGGCGTGGAAGTGCCGCGCGGCCAGCATGCGTTCGTAGAGTTCATCCGGCAGCGGTTCGTTGGTCTGGTAGTGGCGGGCGAACAGGTTCAGCGCCTCGCGGTTCCAGCCGAAGTTCTCCATGAACTGGCTGGGCAGCTCCACCGCATCCCATTCCACTCCATCGATACCGCCGATCGAGGGAATGTCGATTTCGGTCAGTAGATGGTGCAGGCCGTGGCCGAATTCGTGGAACAGGGTGAGTACGTCGTCGTGGGTGAGCAGCGCCGGCACATCACCGGTGGGCGGCGGAAAATTGCAGGTGAGATAGGCCACCGGCAGATGCAGCTCATCACCGTCCCGGAAGCGTGCGCGGCAGACATCCATCCACGCACCGCCGCGCTTGCCCGAGCGAGCGTAGAGGTCGACATAAACGCCGGCGAACACGGAGCCATCAGCGTCGAGTACGTCGAAGTAGCGTACGTCCTCGTGCCATTTGGGCGCGGCGTCGTTCGGGGCCAGGGCGATGCCGTAGAGCTGGCCGGCCAGGCGGAACAGGCCGTCGATCACCGCGGGCAAGGCGAAGTAGGGTTTCAACTGTTCTTCGTCCAGTGCGTAGCGCTGCTGGCGAAGTTTCTCCGCCGCATAGGCCACGTCCCAGGGTTCCAGGCCATCCAGGCGCAGGCTTTGCGTGGCGAATTCACGCAGCTGCACCAGTTCCTTCTGGGCCACGGGTTTGGCGCGGGCGGCAAGATCGCGCAGGAAATCGAGTACCACGTGCGGTGAGGCGGCCATCTTGGTGGCCAGCGATTCTTCCGCGGCGTTGGCGAAGCCGAGCAACTGCGCCGCTTCGTGGCGCAGTTGCATGATCCGTTCGATGCGCTGCGTGTTGTCGAACTTGCCCGCGTTCGGGCCCTGGTCCGATGCGCGGGTCTGGTAGGCCCAGTACACCTGTTCGCGGAGTTCGCGCTTGTCGGCGTAGGTCATCACCGCCTGCACGCTGGGCTGTTTCAGGGTAACCAGGTAGCCGTCGAGCTTGGCCTCCTGGGCGTACTGGCGAAGCACCGCCACGCCGGAGGGCGGGATGCCGGCGAGGTCACGCTCGTCGTTCACGTGCTTCTGCCATGCCTCGGAAGCATCGAGTACGGCATTGGAGAACTCGGTGGTGATCCTGGACAGTTCCACGCCGATCTCGCGATAACGCGAACGATCAGGTTCTTCCAGGGCCACGCCCGATAGATGGAAGTCGCGCAGCGCATGTTCCACCGCGGCACGCTGCGGGCGCGGCAGGCCGTTGAAATCGTCCCGTGCGGCCACCGCCTGCACCGCGGCGAAAAGCTCGCGATTCTGGCCCAGCTCAATGGCGTGGTCGGTGAGCTTTTCTTCCGCCTGGCCGTGGGCCTCGCGCAGGGCTTCGGTGTCGGCCACGGCATGCAGGTGGCTCACCGGCGACCACGCCCGGCCAAGGCGTTGCTCCAGGCGCTCCTGCGGAAGCATGACGGTCTGGAAGCTGCCGCCACCGGCCAGCACCAGGGCATCGATGGCCTGGCGGTATTCGGCCAGCAGGGTATCGATGGCGGGCTCCACGTGCTCGGGCCGGATGGCCGGGAAGGGCGGCAGTGCCTCATCGCTGAGCAGGGGGTTTTCCGTGGTCATGCCTTGGGTTTCCGGTCCGTGGGGCGCACCGCGCGCCCGGATAGCCAGCGTGGCGACCGCAGGCCGCGAAATCAAGCGCCACGGCGGCGGTAGAATGCCGCGATGAACCATCTCCGCAGCTACCGGGGCATCCGCCCGCGCCTGGGCGAACGCGTGTACGTCGATATCGCCGCTACCGTGATCGGCGACGTCGAACTGGGCGACGACGCTTCGGTCTGGCCCGGCGCCGTGCTCCGCGGCGATGTCCATCACATCCGGGTGGGGGCCCGCAGCAATATCCAGGATGGCGCCATCGTCCATGTCACCCACGACGGTCCCTACACCCCGGGCGGCTTCCCCACCATCATCGGACACGACGTCACCATCGGCCACGCCGCGGTGATCCATGCCTGCACCATCGGCGATTTCGCCCTGGTCGGCATGCACGCCACGGTGCTCGACGGGGCCTCGGTCGGCGACTACGGGTTCCTCGCCGCCGGTGCGGTGCTTTCGCCTGGCAAGTCGGTGGGCAAGGGCGAACTATGGGTGGGCAACCCGGCGCGCTTCGTTCGGCTACTCACCGAGAAGCAGGTGGAGATGCTGGTGTACTCGGCCGCCAACTACGTCAGGCTCAAAGACGACTACCTGGCTGGTTGATGCCCCGTCGGATCAGGGCTGGCGCGGTCGAGGGTTGGCGGGAACCCGGGTTTTGCGTGGCGCCGGCACCCGAGCGGCAGCAGGTGCGGGGCGTTGCGAAGGCGCACCGCGGCTGGCGGCAGCCTTGGCGCTGGCGGGGTCGTAGCTTCCGTAGTCGCGTTTGCTTTTCATCGTGCGGGCCTGGATCTCGGGAGGAATTTTTCGTCGAGGGCGTGACATGTGCCGCGAATACGGCGTGAGGATGTCTTCACATGGGCGGGGCGTTGACCCCTTGACCGGGCGCGTAGGCTGGAGCAATGAACCAACCTTCACTTTTCGCCGGCGGTACCGAGGTGCTGCTTGACGACGCCTCCGGCTACATCGTGCACGCACTGGATGTCATTCCCGCGACAACCGCGGCGGAATGGTTTGCCCGGCTACGCGACGACGTGCCCTGGCAGTCCGACCGGCGCCTGATGTACGACCGTGAGGTTGATGTCCCGCGGTTGCGCGCGGAATACCGTGTGGACTCACCCGACGCGCCGGATCTTTTGCTCCAGGCGGTTGCCGCGGCGCGCACGGTGGTGGATGCGCCATACGACAGCGCCGGGCTTAATTATTACCGGGACGAAAAAGACAGCGTGGCCCCGCACAACGACAAGCTGCAGTTCATCCGCGAAGGCGAGCCCATCGCCCTGCTGTCACTGGGCGACACACGCCGCATGGTGATCCGGGCCAAGCAGCCGCCCCGCCGTGTACTGAAGGTGGACATGGTGCCCGGCTCGGTGCTGGTGATGAGCTACGCCACGCAGTTGCACTACAACCACGGCATTCCCAAGCAGGCCGCCCCGGCCGGGCCGCGCATCAGCGTGGCGTTTCGGGTACGCGGTGAGACGGCGTACCGATCGTAGTCCACCAATCAACCGTAGATGGCGCGGAGCTCTTGATAGACCGGATCGGTATCCGGGCGCTTGCCGTGCCAGCGTTCGAACGCGTCGGCGGCGGTCTCAATCAACATACCCAGGCCGTCGAAGGCGTATCGCGCCCCGGCGCCACGCGCCCAGCCGACGAAACCCGCGGCGGACTTTCCATAGGACAGGTCGTAGCAGAGGGCGCGGGAACCGATGATCGACACCGGGAGGTCCAAACCACCGCCGAGTGTGCCAGCGGAGGTTGCATTGACGATCAGGTCGAAGCTGCCGATGTCGTGAAGGTCTTCCCAATACCGTGTATGCGCGCGCGCCGGATCGCCGATGGAGTCGGCCAGGGCGTCGGCGGCCACCGGGCTGCGGTTGACGATGGTGAGCGTGCGTACGCCGGCGTCCAGCAGCTGCCACGCCACGCCGCGTGCTGCGCCGCCGGCGCCCAGCAGCAGCGTGTTGTGACCGCGCAGATCCTGGGCGTGCCGTTCGGTGATGTCACGGACCATGCCATCGCCATCGGTGTTGTGCGCCTCGAGCCTGCCATCGGGCAGCTGCGTCAGCACATTGGCAGTACCGGCGCGCGTCGCCGTGGCGGTGGCGGTATCGGCCATGGCAAACGCCGTGGCCTTGTGCGGAAGGGTGACGTTGGCGCCGCGGCCATCGACGAAGAACGCGCGCACGGCCTCATCGAAGACCTCTGGCGAGGCGTCGATCGCTTCGTAGGAGAGGTCGATGCCGAACTGACTGGCGAAATCGGCTTGGATGCGCGGCGACAGGCTGTGGGCAATGGGATGGCCGAAGACGGCAAAGCGCTGGCGCGGGGGCATCGAAGGGTTCCAGGAGGCAAGAATCGACCGGGAAGTGTAGCGGCTCGCGCCCGTCGCGGTCCGTGAGACGACGGCAGGCCAGGATCGTTCCACGCCACATCACC
The DNA here is from genome assembly GCF_036499745.1 of Pinirhizobacter sp. Lineage (NCBI taxonomy): Bacteria > Pseudomonadati > Pseudomonadota > Gammaproteobacteria > Lysobacterales > Rhodanobacteraceae > Pinirhizobacter > Pinirhizobacter sp. The sequence continues at coordinate 51,477 of NZ_DASYDG010000017.1, read as the reverse complement.
ACCCGAAGGGGCTTGCCATGAACACCGACCTTTCCCAGCTCACACCGGCCGGCCGCCGCGCCGCCATCGCCCTGGCCTGGCTGGTCGGCGGCTGCCTGCTGCTCGCCTTCACGCCATTGTCCTCGCGTAGTGTGGCCCTGGGCTGGACACCGGCGTTCTGGCTGGTCTTCGCGCCGATGAGCGTGCTGCTTGCACTGCGGCCCACCCTGCCCCTTCGTCTGCTGGCGGCGGCCCTGCGTCGCTAGCCGCGGATCCCCAGGCGCTTGAGTTCCATCCGGCGCAGGAATTCCTGCATCACGCGGTCGTAGAGGTCGTCGCCAAGGTAGGCATCTTCCACACCCGCATCGATCGACGGGTTGTCGTTGACCTCGATCACCACCGGGCGGTCACCCACCACTTTGATGTCCACGCCGTACAGCCCGTCGCCGATGGGCTGGGTGGCCTTCAGGGCCAGCTTGATCACTTCCGACGGTGCTTCGCGCACCGGTAGGGTGCGGAAGCCACCGGATTTCTCCGTGCCCTTGGCGCCGTGGTTGTAGATCTGCCAGTGGCCGCGCGACATGAAATACTGGCAGGCATACAAGGCCTCGTGGTTGAGCACGCCCACGCGCCAGTCGAACTCGGTGTAGAGGTATTCCTGCGCCAGCAACAGTGCGCTGTGCTGGAACAACTCGCCGGCGGCTTTCTCCAGCGCCTGGGCGCTCTCCACCTTCACCACGCCGCGTGAGAACGATCCATCGGGAATCTTCAGCACGATGGGCAGGCCGAGCTTCTCCACCAGTGCACCGAGCTTGCGCAAGTCATCGCGGTAGATGATTTCCGTCTTCGGTACCGCGAGCTTTCGCGAGGCCATGAGGTCGTTCAGGAAGATCTTGTTCGTGCAGCGCAGGATCGAAGTCGGGTCGTCCATCACCACCATGCCCTCGCGCTCGGCACGGTGGGCGAAGCGATAGGTGTGGTTGTCGCTGGCGGTGGTCTCGCGGATGAACAGGCCGTCGTATTCGGCAAGACGGGAGTAATCGTTCTTGCTGATCGGGTCCACTTCCACGCCCAGCGATTTGCCGGCGGCGATGAATCCCTTCAGGGCCTTGCGGTTGGACGGCGGCATGGCCTCGTTGGGGTCCACCAGCATGGCGATGTCGTAGCGGTAGAGCTTGCGCACGCGGGGCTTGCGCCAGATCTTCCTGGAGAAGTTGTCCAGCGCCTGGGCGAAGGCGTCTTCCTGGGCGTCGTCCAGGGTGTGCAGGCCCACCGGCTTGATCGCGGCGATCTGCCAGACGCGGTCGCGCTCGAACTCGATGCGCATCAGCGGGCAGGGGAACATCTCGAAGATCTGCCTCGTAAGATCCTGCAGGTCTTCGTAGGCTGTCTCGCCGAAGTACACCAGCACGCCGAAGTCGGTGGTGTCGCGGCCTCCGGCAGGAAGGAATTTGGCCAGCTTCTCGTTGAGGTCGCCGATCGACAGGCCGTACAGCGAACGCCGGCGAAGGTCATTGACGGTACGCACCGACGGGATCACGCGGTGGCTTCGCGCCTCGGCCAGCAGGGACACGTAATAGCCCGTGCCAAGGTATTTATAGCTGCGGCACAGGTTCACCACGTGGGTGCGCTCATCGTCGCCACCGACCGGCCCGCGCAGGTAGTCCATGGCGGTCATGACGTCGGCGGAAGGGTAATAAGAGCCCCAGTCGGAGGCTTTTTCCACGACGATGACGAGCCGGCTCATGTGTCCTCTTGGTGTTGTCGGGCGACAGGCCATGCCGCACCCATGGGTGGGCAGTGTGGAGACATGTGGGCGCGGCCACAAGCGAGGGACTGAAGCCCGCATAAACCTTTCGGCGAAATTTTCATTGCTGCTGGAGGGTCGCTTCACTACAGTGCGCGCTCATTACGTCCTGCCCGGCCTCCAACGACACGCCCGTGCCCCCCACCCGCCCTGCCATCCTGCGTGCCATGGAACCGGCCCGCCCCTCGCGGCCACCCCCGGTCACGGCCGCGGTACGTGTCAGGCGCGCAGAAATTTCCGATCTGGATGACCTGGTCGCGCTGGAGGATTCAAGCTTCGCGCATGACCGCCTGAGCCGCGCTCAATACCGACGCCACCTGGATTCGGAAACCGCCCAGGTGCTGGTCGCCAGCGCCAACCATCGGCGCTTCCTTGGAACGGCCGTGGTGTTCTTCCGTAAGCAAAGCCGTATCGCCCGGCTGTATTCGATCGCGACCAAGCCTGAGAGCCAGGGCAAGGGCGTGGGCTCGGCGCTGATTGAAGCCGCCGAGCGCGCGGCCCGCGTGCGGCAGTGCAAATCGTTGCGCCTGGAGGTTCGCACCGACAACGCGGTGGCGATCGGCCTTTATGAGCGGCTGGGCTACCGGCGTATTGCCCAGTTGCCGTCGTACTACGCGGACGGCGCGGACGGCTATCGTTACGAGAAATCCTTCGACTGAAGAGCGACTATTTCACCGGCGGCGACATATCGTCGGTTCGCGCCACCAGGGCGCCCGTGCGCATCAGGCTTACCGTGTAGTGTCCGCCATCGGCCAGTGGCAGGTAGGCACCGCTGCCGAACGTGGTGTCCACTTCCGGAAGCCATTGCGGATAGCGATGGGACAGATCCAGGAAATCCCAGCCGTCGCGTTCCACCAGGGGCACCACCGTCGGCGTGGTCGAGGCCTCCTGGCTGGCCTGGTCGTAGCGGCCGCTCAGGCGATCGAGCCGGAACAAAGGCGGCGCACCGGCAAGCATGGCCGGGGTCTTCCACTTCACCACCACCGCTTCCACCCGGAAGGCGTCGCCGTTCAATTCCACCGTACGGCTCTTGCCGTCGGGAAATGAAAGATCGACCGACCAATGCTGTGGGCCCTGGGCGTGGGCCACCAGGCCCAGCACCGTGATGTCGTTGTCCAGCATCCGGTAGCCGCGGAGCATCCAGCCACCGGCCGCCGCTACCAGCGCCAGGGCCAGCAGCAACAAGGCCACCAGGCCGCGCAGCGCGGTCGATACACGCCCGCGGTAGCGCCTGCCATCGATGCCGCGATAACGCCGGCCGCCGGCGGCGATGGCGATGGCCAGCACCAGGCAGACCGCCGCCATGGCCAGCATCACGAAGGCGGGCAGCTTCAACAGGGTGGCCAGGCTCATCGGTTCTCTCCGTCGTCGTGCAAGGGCCAATCTACGCAGGATCGATGGGGGCGCACCGTGAACGTTATACTGGCCATCCCCGACATCCTGCGGATCGCCGACGACATGCGCGCCTATCTCGCCCTGGCCACCTTCATGGTGGCATCGCTGCTCTCCGCGTGCGGCAACAAAACCGACCTCGTGCTGCCGCCCCCCAAACCCGTGGCGCCCGGCAACGCAACGCCCGCCCCGGCCAAAGATGTTCCTGCCCCGCCATCCACGGCGGGGCTGGATCACAATCCGGCGGGCCTCGGTATCGGCAACGGCTGATGCCCCTGCGCTTTACCAAGATGCACGGTATCGGCAACGACTTCGTCGTGGTCGATGCCAGGCACGGTGGATTCGATCTCAAGCCCGCACAGATGGCAGCGATCGCCGACCGCCATACCGGCGTGGGTTTCGACCAGTTGCTGAGCATCGAAACCTCGCCCGATCCATCGTGCGCGTTTTATTACGGCATATGGAATGCCGATGGCAGCCCTGCAGGCCAGTGCGGCAACGGTGTGCGCTGCGTGGCGGCGTGGCTGCATCGCGCGGGCGCCTTCCCCCTCGATCGCGACACCCGGTTGCTCAGCCCTTCCGGCCCGGTCACCGTGCGCATGCTGGCCGATGGCCGGGTGGCGGTGGACGTGGGCGAGCCGCAGTTCTCCCCGGCCAGCCTGCCGTTCGCGGCGCAGACTGCCGAAAGTTACGACCTCACCGCGGGTCACGAATCAGTGGTGCTGCGCGTGGTGTCGATGGGCAACCCGCACGCGGTGGTCGAGGTGGACGACCTGCTCGATCCGCGCTGGAACGCCGTGGGTCCGCTGCTGAGCACCCACGCGGCTTTTCCCGAGGGCTGCAATATCGGCTTCGTGCGCCGCGTCGACGCCGGGCACGTGCAGTTGCGGGTGCACGAGCGAGGCAGTGGATGGACGCTTGCCTGCGGCACCGGTGCGTGCGCGGCCGCCGCGGTGCTGATGCGCGCCGGACGCCTGGATGAAACGGTGTCGGTCGACCTTCCCGGCGGGCGCTTGCAGGTGGATTGGCCGGGTCCCGGCCACCACTTGTGGATGACGGGTCCGGCGGCTTTCGTCTTCGAGGGCGAGTTCGCGTCCTGATGCCGGTACACTCCCCCTGCAAGCTACGCGTGGAGCCAAAGAACATGAGCAAGCCGTCGCCCGACCTTGGAATCAATGCCGACGACGTCGCCGGGTACCTGCGTGCGCATCCGGGTTTCCTGGCCGACTACCCCGACCTCGCCACGTCACTGGAAATTCCCCGCGAGCAGGGCGCCGCGGCGTCGCTCTCGGTGTACCAGCTGCAAAACCTCCGCGAGAAGAACCGCGAGCTCGAGGTGCGCCTGGCCGAACTCATCGGTATCGCAGGTGAAAACGAAACCCTGATGCAGCGCGTGCATGCGCTTACCCTGGCGGTGTTGCGTTCGACCACGGTGGAAAGCACCCTGCGCGGCATCGTTTCCCGCCTGCAGGAAGATTTCCGCAGCGAACGCGTGCGCGTACTGGTCTACGGTGGCCAGCAGCACCTGCCGGATGAACCCTGGCTGGTTCGCGAGCCGCGCGGCGCCGCCGGCCTGCCCGAGTTCGGTGACTTCCTCGGCCAGCAACAGCCGGTCGCCGGCCGCCTGGCACCGAACCGCTTGCGCCGCCTGTTCGGCGCCGATGCTGAAGACGTCCGCTCCGCCGCGATGATGAAACTGGGCGACGAGGCGATCCTCGCCATCGGCAGCACGGACCCTGATCGTTTCGCCCCGGGCATGGGCACCTTGTTCCTGAAGATGATCGCCGCTACCGCCAGCGCGGGCCTGTTCCGGGCACGCGAGGCCGCCTGACCCGCCCCATGGCGCCCAGCGCCCAGGTCGAAGCCTACCTGCGACACCTGGCTGCCGAACGGGCACCCTCGCCGCACACGCTGGAGGCTTACCGGCGTGACCTGGGCAAGTTGCTGGCGATGATGCAGGCGCATGGTGTGGACACGTTCGATGCACTCTCGCCCGATCGAGTCCGCGGCATGGTGGCTACCTCCCATCGCCAGGGGCTGGCGCCATCGAGCCTTCAACGATTGCTCTCTTCATGGCGCGGCCTGTTCCGTTACCTCGCGGCCGAGGGCCAGCTGGCCCACGATCCCGTGGCCGGCGTGCGCGGCCCGAAACTGCGCCGCAAGCTTCCCCAGGTACTCGACACCGACGAAGCCGCGGGCCTGGTTACCGTGGAAGGCGACGATGCACTGAGCGTGCGTGACCGCGCCATGCTGGAGCTCTTCTATTCCAGTGGCTTGCGGTTATCCGAACTCACCGGACTTCGCTGGGGCGACTTGGACCTTGCCGGTGGCGAAGTGCGCGTGCTCGGCAAGGGCCGGAAGCTGCGCATCGTGCCGGTCGGGCGTTTTGCCGTCCAGGCGTTGCAGGCACTGGCCAGCGGTGGCAACGCTGGACCTGAGCAGCCGGTTTTCCCCGGCCGTGGCGGCGCGCCGATCAGCTCGCGCGCGGTGCAGCTGCGCTTCAAGCAGATCGCGCTGCGCCAGGGAACGATGAAGCGCATCCATCCCCACCTGCTGCGGCATACATTTGCCAGTCACATGCTCGAATCATCGGGCGATCTGCGTGCGGTGCAGGAGTTGCTCGGCCACGCCGACATCGCCACTACGCAGATCTATACGCATCTGGACTACCAGTATTTGTCCAAGGTGTATGACAGCGCCCACCCGCGCGCTAAGAAGCGCTCGCCCTAGCCAGCCCGCGCGGCTAACCCCAAAAAAAATACCGCCGGCCCGGAGAGGCACGGCGGTTACAGGGGAGTACCACATTGGGGGTTTGCCGGTGCAGCGTGTTATTCGGTTTGGATCGATCTAAACACCCATAACCCGAGTAGATTCCAACCCGCCGGGCTTGTCAAGAGCCAGGCGATCCCTTGCGCTGGGCGTCGATCCTCCCCACATCGGGCAGTCATGCCTTCACACCCCAAGGAGACTTCCCGCATGGAATCCTTCCACGCCACCACCATCGTTTCGGTGCGCCGTAACGGCCAGGTCGTGATCGGCGGTGATGGCCAGGTCACCCTCGGCAACACGGTGATGAAGGCCAACGCCCGCAAGATCCGCCGTCTGGGCAGCAAGGGCGATGTCATTGCCGGCTTCGCCGGAGCCACGGCCGACGCCTTCACGCTGTTCGAGCTGTTCGAGGAAAAGCTGTCCAAGCACGGCGGCAACCTCACCCGCGCGGCAGTTGAAATGGCCAAGGAATGGCGCACCGACCGCCGCCTGGGGCGCCTGGAGGCCATGCTGGCCGTGGCCGACAAGGAAGCGTCCCTGCTGATCTCGGGCAACGGCGATGTACTGGAGCCTGAAAGCGGCCTGATCGCGATCGGTTCGGGTGGCCCGTACGCCCAATCCGCGGCTTTGGCGCTGCTGGCGCATACCGAACTGGATGCACGCACGATCGTCGAACATGCGTTGAAGATCGCCGGCGATATCTGCATTTATACCAACCACAACACGACGATCGAAGAACTCTGATGTCTGAACTCACTCCCCGCGAAATCGTCAACGAGCTGGACCGTTACATCATCGGCCAGCACGACGCCAAGCGCGCCGTGGCCATCGCCTTGCGCAACCGCTGGCGCCGCATGCAGCTTGATCCCTCGCTGCGCGATGAAGTGACGCCGAAGAACATCCTGATGATCGGCCCCACCGGTGTGGGCAAGACGGAAATCGCACGGCGCCTGGCGACGCTTGCCAATGCCCCTTTCGTGAAGGTGGAAGCGACCAAGTTCACCGAGGTCGGTTATGTCGGCAAGGATGTCGAATCAATCATCCGCGATCTTGTGGATGTGTCCTACAAGCTGGTACGCGACCAGGCCAAGGGTCGTGTGCGCAGCAAGGCTGAGGACGCTGCCGAGGATCGCATCCTGGATGCACTGCTGCCGCGCCGTCAGGCGCCCAGTGACTGGAATACCCCGGCCGCACCGGCCGTGGACAACGACACCCGCCAGAAGCTGCGCAAGCAGCTGCGCGAAGGCACGCTCGACGATCGCGAGATCGAACTGGACTTCACCACCAACGTAGGCGTGGAGATCGTCACCCCGCCCGGCATGGAGGAAATGAGCCAGCAGCTGGGCAAGATGTTCCAGAACCTTGGCGGTGCGCGCTCGCAGACACGCAAGCTCGCCATCCGTGCCGCCCGCCCGCTATTGGTGGAAGAAGAGGCGGGCAAGCTGGTCAACGACGAGGAATTGCGCGCCCATGCCGTGGACCTGGCCGAACAGAACGGCATCGTCTTCATCGACGAGATCGACAAGGTCGCCCAGCGCTCCGAATGGGGTGGCGCAGGAGTGAGCCGCGAAGGCGTCCAGCGCGACCTGCTGCCGCTGGTGGAAGGATCCACCGTCTCCACCAAGTTCGGCACCATCAAGACCGACCATGTGCTGTTCATCGCCTCCGGCGCGTTCTCGCTGGCCAAGCCGTCCGACCTGATCCCCGAACTACAGGGCCGCCTGCCGATCCGCGTGGAACTGTCGGCGCTGAGCGTCGACGACTTCAAGCGGATCCTCCGTGAGCCGCACAATGCTCTTACAAAACAATATGTTGCGCTTCTCGGTACGGAGGGCGTAACCCTGGAATTCGCCGAATCGGGTATCGACAGGCTGGCCGAGGTGGCTTTCCAGGTGAATGAGCGCACCGAGAACATCGGCGCCCGCCGCCTGCATACGGTGATGGAGCGCCTGCTGGAACGCATCTCGTTCGAGGCAGCGGACAAAAGCGGCGAAAAGTATGCGATCGACGCCGAATATGTCGATAACACGCTCTCAAGTCTCGTGAAAGACGAGGATTTGAGCCGTTACATCCTGTAAACAATCGTGAAGGCTTCAGTGGGTTAAAATATAGGCGTATGGGAAAGATCATTCAGTTAAAGACCAACGGTCAGCGGGCCGGCCTGCGCGAGGCGCAGGACAACCGCCAACTCGTTCGGTTGTGGCGCGGCGAACTCGAACACGGCAGCTTCTGCGGCTATGTGGGCGGTGTCGGCCGCGAATTCTTCCTGCTGTGGGTCGTCGGCGACGGCATCAGCTATGACGGCATGTACGTCATGCGCCATAGGGATGTTACCGAACTGGAAGTCCCCGACAAGCACCACTCCTTCCTCGAGAAAGCCCTGGCGCTCAAGGGCATCAGCCCCACGCCGCCGGCGGTTTTCCCGCTCGACGACATCGGCCAGGTGGTCCGTGCGGCCAGTGCCAACGCCAAGGTGATCGGCGTGCACGTGGACAGCGAGGAAGACACCGAGGTTTGCTACATCGGCCGGGTGGTGAGTTACGAGGAAGACGGCTTCAACATGCAGGAGATCACCCCCGACGCCGAATGGCTCGGCGAAGCGTCGTTCTTCGCCTGGGATGAGATCTCCACCATCAGCATCGAAGACGCCTATGCCGTCTCGCTGCTTGCGGTGGCGGGCGATCCACCGCCGCTGGAACAGGGTGACTCCGGCGGCGTCGGCCGCGCTCACTAGACGCACAAAAAAAGCCACCGGAGGGAAAGCCGGTGGCGATGTCTGGGAGATGCATTTCGTCGACGTCCGTCGATCTTTTGTTGTATCGCGTAGCGGGATCGAAGTGGGCGCGGCGGAAAGAATCCGCCGCGCCTTTTTGCTGCCGCAACCCCTCGTCAGAAGTCGTACGAAGCCGACAGGCGGACGAATCGCGGTGTTTCGAAGTAATTGCCCATGCCGTAGGTGTTGGACACCGAGTACGGGTCGGTTTCGTAGGTGTAGTCCGATTGGCGTTCCTTGCGCTCGTTGAACACGTTGAACACGTTCACCGAGAAGTTCACCTTGTGGTCGGCGAATGCAGGGCGCCAGGACAGGGCCACGTCTAGACGCTTGGTCCACGGCTCGTTGCCGGCGGCGCCCGGGGGCGACGGTGTGGAGTTGCAGATGTGGTACGACGAGCCATAGCCGATCGGATCGTCGCCGTTGTAGTAGTAACCCAGGCAGCTCTTGGGCGTACCTGAAAGGATCTGCACCGTCGCGCCCACGGTCCATTCGGTGTTGAAGGAATAGGCGCCGTTGAACTTGATCTGGTGGCGGCGATTGTTCGCCAGCAGGCCCGAGCTATATTCCATCAGCGTGGCGGCATCCCAGTCCTGCGTCTTGGACACATCGGTCTGGCCGATGTCCGACTTCACCTGGCCTTCGGTGTTGCCGTAGCTGCGAGCGAAGGTGTAATCAAGGCGGGCCCACCAGGTCCCGTCGTACGGGTGCTCGGCGTAGAGATCGAGCGCGGCGTATTTGCGCTTGGCGCCTTCGGTGAAGCCCCAGTCGGCGCTCGACATCTTCACGCGGGTGTAGCCGCCATCCACGTTCGGAACGTCGAAGGTATTGGTTTTGCCGGGATTGAAGATGATGCAGCCCGGTGGCAGCAGGGAATCAGGATCGCCACCGTCGGCGGCGTACTTGTCCTGCAGCTTGCCGGTATCGCAAACGTCATCGATCGCCGCCTGCAGCTTGCGCACCGTCACCTTGGCGCCCGTCACCCATTCAGGGCCCCATGCCTTGTCGATACCGAGGATCGCTTCGTCCTGGTACTGCGACTTCAGGTTGCTGGCGGCGACGGCCCTGGCGTGCGTCGGCTGACCGAACTCGTTGTCGGCCGATACCGGGCCATCGGTGAGCGGTGTGAGACCGGTCGGCGCACCGGTGGCGTCGATGCCCGTGTAGGTAAAATACTCGCGGGTATAGGTTGACGACGAAGCGCCGCGGATGGCTACGCTGTTAGGCAGCGCCAGGTAGTAACGGCCGAGGTTGCCGTAAACCTTCATGGTGGAATCGCCAAAAACGTCCCATGTGAAGCCCAGGCGCGGCGCGTACTGGTTGCCGCTTTTGACGTACGCTTCGCCGGTGTTGTTGTAGTTGTTGAACTTGTCGTTGCGCAGGCCGACCTTGATCATCACCGTATCGGTGGTCTGCCAGGTGTCCTCGATGTATTCGGCCTTCTGGTCCACCGACATGCTGGTGGCATCTTCGAAGATGTAACGCTGCACGTAGTAGCCGCGACCGCCGGCAGCCGGCACGCCCAGACCGGTATTGAGCGGCGCGGTGGGGTCGGCCGCGTGGCCGTAGATCCACAGGTAGTCCGGACCGCTGGTGACCTGCCCTTCGTTGTGCGCGTGGTAGGACATGTTGTCCATGCCCACCGCCAGGTGATGGTTGCCGAGCTGGTATTCCAGGTCGATGCGCGTGCCGTGGGTGCGGCTTCCCGCATCAGGCGCCATGCCGGTTGTGCTGGCCTGGTTGTTGGTGATCGGATCGCCGCCGGTGATCAGCGGGTCCTGCGTGGTCGAGCCGCTGATATACGGCAGCGGGCTGGCGGCAGGATTGTGCAGGTAGTCGTCAACTTTGCTCTTGCCGACGGTGGCTGTCAGCGTGAGGTCGTCGGTGATGTAGCTGGTGAATTTGCCGATATAGAACGTCGACGACAGCTTGGTGGAATCAGGATAGGCAACGAAGGCGCCTTCCTTCTTCGTGTCGTAGTTGTAGTCGTAGTACGAACCCTCCTTGCTGTCGCGGTTGCCCACCGCGGTCAGTTCCAGGATGTTGCTGTCGTTGATGTTCCAGTCCAGCTTGCCATACCACTTGGGTGTCGTTTCCTGGGTGTGGTTGTTGGCCACGATCGCCTGGTCGCTGGCCTGGGTAGACAGTCCCTGCTCCTTCTCAGCTTCCGCGGCGACGAAGATGAAGAGCTTGTCCTTGATCAGCGGGCCGCCGACGTAAGCATCGTAAGTGGTGGTCCAGCTCTTGTTGTTCTTGCGGTCACGGTACGCCGTGCCGGCAAGCTCGGGTGTGGAATAGCCATAGCCATCGGGCAGGCCCAGGCTGGGGTAACGGACGTTCTTCGGGTCCGAGGCCAGGAACTTCGGTTCCCAGTTCACCTGGCCGCCGAAGTGCCATTCGTTCGTGCCGCGCTTGCCCACCTGGCTGATCACGCCGCCGTCGGAACGGCCGTACTTGGCGCTGTAGCCGCCCGTGTAGGTTTCCTGCTGGTCGATCGCGCCGTAGGGCAGGCCGATGCCGCCGAGGTTCTTCAGAGGGTCGGAGCTGTTGTAGCCATTGAGGTAGTACGCGTTCTCGGTGACACCTGAGCCACCGAACGACACGGTGTTGCCGTTACCGAATTGACCGCTGCCCTCGACCGCACCCGGTGCCAGCAAGGCGATGGCCTCGGCGCTGCGCACCAGCGGCAGCTTGGCCAGCTGTTGGGAGGTGATCACCGTACGCGAGTCCACCGAGGTGACGTCGATGGCGGGCACCGATGCGGCCGTGACAGTCACGCTGCCAAGTGCCGTGGCGCTCTCGGCGCTGGGGCCGTTGAAGGAGACCTCGGTACCCTGGCCGACAACGATATTGACGTTCTTGCGCGTGTCTACCACTGCGCCGTCTTTTTCCAGCGACACGTTATAGGCGCCCAGCGGCAGGTTGGCGACACGGTAGCGCCCCGAAGCGTCGACCTGCACCTGGCGGGTAACGCCGGTGCTGCCGGAAACAGTCACGGTTTCATTGGCGGCGGCGGGCGCCTGGCCGAAAATCGTGCCGGTGGTGGACTGTGCATGGACGACGCCACCCAGGCTCATGGCCAAGGCAGCAACAAGAGCGGTGCGACGCAACTGCTGGCTGCGCCGTGTGGTATTCGAATGCATGGAGCGGCTCCCCTATGGCCTCTTTCGAGGCGTATAACCATTTGTTTTGGCAACAGTTTCCTGCCCAGGCCAAAGGCCCGGTTTCGGTAAACTACGTATTGAAGCTCCCTTGAACGGCGCGACTGCGTGGCTGGCCTGCATCCCCTCAGGCCGACTCTCGCCGTATGGAGAGATATAGCCGAATTTACATACGACTTCCAACGAAATCGTAACTTTCCGGCTAGGAATGTTTCCTAGTCATGACCTTATCGCAAGTTATTGCGCAGAAAGGGAAATATCACCCCCAAAAGCGCAAGTTAATGCGCCAGGCCTAAGGAAGAACAAAGGGGGTGGTCCCGGGTGTAAGCCCTTCAGGCCCGCAGGTTGCAGGCGTCGCCGATGATCGCAGGCAAGGTCACACGGAAACGGTGGTCGTTGGCGCGGTACCAGGCCCGGGCATTGCTGCCGATCGCCTGCACCTCGGCATCGCTCATGGCGATGGCACGCTCCACGGCGCGTTCCATGGCTGCTTCGTCAAAGTAGTACGTGGTGGCAAGGCCCTGGCGGCCGGTACCATCGTGGTCGATCAGGATGCCGCGTTCGTCATTGACGAACTCGTTCATCGGCGCGGCATTGAGCGTCATGGTGACGGCGCCCACGCAAAGCGCCTCGCACAGGTAATGGCCGAAGCCTTCGGTTTCCGACGGGCACAGGTGGAAGATGTGCTCGTTCTGCATCTGGACGAGGTCTTCTTCGTCGACGTAGTCAACAACGTGGTTGATATTGGTGGCCGTGCTCACGCGGGCGGCGATGTCCGGATGCTGTACCACGGTAAGCCGCGGCCATTCCGGGTGGCGCTCCCACAGCGCAAGCAAGCGCTCGGTGCCTTTCATCCGGCTGCGGCCGCCAAGGTGGAAAAACGCACGCTGGCGGGTGATATGGCGGCGCAGGCGTTCGGCGTTGGTGAAACCGATCAGCGCCGTGTCACAACCCAGGTCATTGAAGATCGACTGCGCGTGCTGTGTCTTGCACAGCACGGTGTCCACTCCCTGCAACTGGGGCAGGCGGCGGCGGGGGAACCATTCGGGATTGGGGATGAACACATTGCGCCGTGCCAGGCCCATGTAGTCTGGCCGCAGGTGCTCGACCATGATGTTGAGGTCGAACTGTGGCGACGGCACCTTGTTCTGCATCCAGTGCAACACCCGGCGCACGCGCATCACGTGCGATCGCCCAAACGGGCGTGCGCGGCTGCGCTTGAAGAGCGTCATGGTGACCCGGCAGCCGGCCTGGGAAAGCACTTCGTTCAATAGCCGCAGATCGCGGCTCAGGCCCACGCCATTGTCCCAGCCCAGGAGGTTCACATGGGCACCGAACAAGGGCGCCGGGATCCTGTCGAGATCGATGGCGCGAGCGCTGGATTGGCCGATGGGTGCGACTGCCGACATTGAAAGGTCCTGAGGTCCTGTTCTCGCATCCATGCGTGTTGTCAGCATGCCCTGTCGGCATGATGACGAAATTTCAACTCCGTGTCATTAAATTAATTTTCACTTTCGCCTTCGAAGTGTTTTAACTTGAAGCACTTGCAGGTTCCTGCGGTTCCGTCGGGGATGGCAATGCGAGCGCCGCGCCGATGGCAAGCGGCAACCAGGTGAGTAGCCATTCCGGCCGGGGACTCATCAACAGGGCGGGTCCATCCAGTTGCAGGGCCACGGTGGAAAACACCCATAGCCCCAGCACGATGCGTCCCAGCGGGTCGTGCCTGTAGGTCCAGCCTCGACGCAACAAGAGCAACCAGGCGCCGAGCCAGCACAGCAGTGCGGGCACCCCTAGTTCTATGGCGAGGTTGGTGAATAGGTTGTGACTGTGAGTCCACGATTGCGTGCCGATGGTTATCGTGTACGGCGTATCCAGACCCAAACCCCTGAATGGCCGTTCATGAATCATCGCCTGGGCCTGTTCCAGGATCTGCGGCCGATACGACACGCCGCGGGCTTCGAGGATTTTGCGACCCAGTATCAGCGCTGCCGCGCCACCGGCCACCGCCAGCGCGCTGCTGGCCAGCCCTTTCCGGCTGCGATCGAACAGCGGCATCACCAGCATCACCACGAAGATGGCAAGCCATGTACCCCGGCTTAAGGTAAGCCCGGCAAACACGACCAGGCAGCCCAGGCTTACCACCCACAGGATCTGCTCCCAACGGCGCGCCGGAGGAAGCTGGAATAGCCACACGGCCACCGCTCCCATCACGTATCCGGACAGATTGGGGCCATCGAGCATGGCAAAACCGGTGATCCGGTCGGGGAAATCAGTATGGCGATAGGGAAAAGCCAGTATCGCCGCCAGGGCGCCGGCCGCCATGGCATAACCGGCCAGACGTAACAGATTGCGAGCGCCCTCCCCGCCCCGGGCGGCTACCCAGAACAACCAGCCCAGCAGGAAGCCGGCAACCTGCAGCGGGATCTTTACCCGTTCGGCTATGTGATTGCCGCCGGCCCAGGTCAACGACAGGCACGACCAGGCCAGCAACGCCATCACCAGGATTAACTCAGGGGTGTCGCGAACGCGACCAGCCACCCACGCCCACCGACGCGCGGCCAGCCAGAGGGCCGGCAGGAACAACAGCACGGTGACTACATTGTGGTACCAGGAGCTGGCATTGGTCGGGCTGGGTGTCAGCGCCACGCCGACCATCAGCCAGAAAAGGCCCAGGCCGATCACGGCCGTGGGCCAACCGTGCCGCGAGGCCGGGTAAGCAGGTACCGACATCCCAAGCCCCGCGCATGTGAAGGAAACGGACGGGCACTATAGCCCGTCATCCATGCGCGGAGGGTTTGGGCGTTTAGTGGGCGTTCTTTACCGTGGTCTCGAAGAAATTCGCGATCAGGTGGTACACGTGCACCTTCTGGCCGGGCAGGGCCAGGCCATGCTTGCCGCCGGGATAGGTCATCAGCTGGAACTGCGTACCGCGTTTCTGCAGCGCAGCCATGAGCTCGGTGGAATTGAGAAACAGCACGTTGTCGTCAGCCATGCCGTGCACCAGGTACAGGGGCGCGGTGAGGCCATCGAGCCAGTCGAACGGTGCGCTCTTCTTGTAACCGGCGGCATTGTCCTGGGGACGATCGAGGTAGCGCTCGGTGTAGAACGTGTCGTACAGCTTCCAGTCGGTCACCGGTGCCACGGCCACGCCGCCGGCCAGTTCCTTCGAACCCTTCGCCAGCATCATGGTGGTCATGTAGCCGCCATAACTCCAGCCGAACACGCCGATGCGCTTGCCATCCACCCACGACTGGGACTTCAGCCACTTTACGCCGGCGAGCTGGTCCTCGACCTCGGCCACGCCCAGGGTGCGGTAGATCACGTCGGAGAATTTCCGGCCGCGCCGTTCCATGCCGCGGTTATCCAGGGTGAACACCACGAAGCCCTGCTGGGCCATGTATTGCGCGAAGTAGTCACCCCAGCCGCGCGCGACCATCTGCGCCGTCGGGCCGCCATAGTAGGTGTCGAACACCGGGTACTTCTTGGTCGGGTCGAAGTCCTTCGGCTTGTACACCTTGTACCAAAGGTCCTGGCCGTCGCTGGCCTTGATGGTGCCGAACTCCGGCTGCACCAGGGAGTCCTTGTACTTGAACAGCGGGTGGTGCTCGTCGACCTTGTTCTCTTCGATCCAGGTAACGAAGCTGCCGTCGTTCTTGCGGATGGATACCTGCGGCGGCGTGGAGGGATTGGAGAAGTTATCGATGTAGAAGCTGGCGTCCTTGGAGAACTCCGCCATGTGCGAACCGTCGCCCTGGCTGACGCGCGTGGGTTTTTCCGCGGTGCTGCCGTCGAGCTTGAGCGAATACACCTGGCGGTCGGGCACGTAGTCGAAGTTCGAGCTGACATAGGCCAGGCCGGCTTTTTCATCCACGGCAAGGAGGTCGTCGATGTTCCAGTTGCCCTTGCTGATGGCATGCTTGAGCGTGCCATCGATGCCGTAGAGATACAGATGGTGGTAACCGCTGCGCTCGGATCCCCACACGAACGACCGGTTGCCGTCGATGAATTTCAGGTCGTCCAGCACGTTGACCCACGTGTTGCTGTGCTCGGTGACCAGCGTGCGCTGGGCCAGCGACTTCGCATCGACGATCTTCAGGTCCAGCTGGTGCTGGCTGCGCGGCATCACCTGGTAGGTCACGTGTGCGCTGTCGGGTACCCATTCGACGCGGACGAGGTAAATGTCCTTGTCCTTGCCCAGGTCAATCCAGCGGGCGTCGCCGCCGGTGGGCGAGACCAGGCCCAGCTGTACTTCCACGTTGGGATCGCCCGCGGCGGGATAGCGCTGCTCGATCACCTCGGTGCGGTCGGCGTAGAGCTCGGTGCGCTTGGTGATCGGTACGTTCTTCTCGTCGAAACGCTCGAAAGCGATGGCCGAATCGTCCGGCGCCCACCAGTAGCCGGTGGAGCGGTGCATTTCTTCCTGGGCGACGAATTCGGCCTCGGCGTTGTGCACGGTGCCCTTGCCGTCGTGGGTAAGCTGGGTGGCCTTGCCGGTGGCGATATCGATAACGAAGAGGTTCTGGTCGCGCACATACGATACGAATTTTCCCTTCGGGGAAATCTTCGGATCGATCGGGTCGCCGCCGGTCGTCAGTTCATGGGGCTTGGCCGATGCCAGGTCGTACAGGTACAGCTTGCCGCCGATGGGAAACAGCAGGGCCTTGCCGTCCGGCGACCACTGGTAGCTGATGATGCCCTTCAGGCCCGCGGTGCGGGAACGCTCGCGGCGGGCTTTCTCTTCATCGGAGAGCTCCTTGGCCTGCGGCTCGATCTTCTTCGAATCCACCAGCAGCCGCGTGGAGTGATCCTTGAGGTTGTATTCCCACAGGTCGAGCTGGAACTGGTCATCCGCCTTGGCGCGCAGGAAAGTCACCCGCGTGCCATCCGGGGAGATCTTCAGGCCACGCGGCGTGGGGCCACTCAGGCTGCCGCCATCGAAGATGCGTTCGATGGTGAGCTTTTCAGCGGACACGGGCAGGGCAACCACCATCAGGGCAGCAAGGACGAGGGCACGCATGGGTACTCCGGAAGGTGAGGCAAGCCTCCATTAGAGCCCGTCAGGGCCCCGGACGCCAACCGCCAACAGTCATGGCTTTGGGGGCGCCGGAGCGGGCTCGGGCAGGCCCAATTCCCCGGCGAAGAAGGTGAGTGCCAGCGCGGCATCGCCCACCCGCTGGCTGAAGGGGGCCCCGATGCCATGGCCGGCATTCATCCGGGTCAGCAGCAGGATCGGCTGCCCGGACGTCGTGGCGTTCTGAAGGGCCGCGGTGAACTTGCGCGACTGCCACGGCGCCACGCGGGGGTCGTTGGCACCGGTGGTCATCAGCACCGCCGGGTATTTCGTGCCCTTCTTCACCTGCTGCAGGGGGGAATAGGCCAGCGTGGCCTTCGCCTGGGCCGGATCGGCCACCGTGCCGTACTCGCTGATGTTGTAGGGGCCGTTGGCGAAGGCGGTCTCGTGGCGGGGCACGTCATAGATGCCCACCTGGGCCACCACCGCGCGGTAGTCCTCCGGGTGCTGGGTGAGCGCCGCGCCCATCAACAGGCCGCCATTGCTGCCACCGCGGATGCCCAGGTGAGCGGCATCGGTCCAGCCGGTACTCACCAGTGCCTGCGCCGCGGCATGGAAGTCGTCGAAGACATTCTGCTTCTTGAGCTTCTGCCCCTCGGCGTGCCAGTCCTGGCCGAACTCGTTGCCACCGCGGATGTTGGCGTAGGCCAGTACACCGCCGCGCTCGAGCCAGGCCAGGTTCGAACCGATGAAACCCGGGGTGATGGGAATATCAAAGCCGCCATAGCTATACAGGATGGTCGGACGCCTGCCGTTGGCATCGATGCCCTTCATCGAGATCACTGTCACCGGGATCGCCGTGCCGTCCTTCGAAAGGCCCTGCACCCGCTGTACCTGGACGTTGCTGTAGTCGGCAGCGGGTTTGACCTCGAAGACATTGGCCACGGTGCCTGCCTCACCGTCGTACTCCACCCAGCGCTGCGGTGTCGTCCAGCCGCCATAGCTGATGAGCGCCCGGGCCTGGCCGGCCTCGGCCGCCACGCCGCCCACGGTGATGCCGGTTTCGGGCAAGGGCAGGCGTCGCACCAGTTTCGCCTGCGCATCGTATTGCTCGGCCCACCAGTCCGGGCCCCAGCTGCGGGTCACGATGAAGCCATCGGCGAACGGCGATACGTGCTGCAGCGCACCCTTACCCTGAGCCAGTACTGGTTGCACCGCGCCCTCGCCGTCGATCGCCAGCAACTTGCCGCGCGGCGCGCCCTCGAAGCTTTCCACGTACAGCTTCTCGCCCACCCAATGCGCACCGCGCACGTTGGCCTGGTGGCCCAGCACGCGGTTGAAGGCATCGCCCTGTTTAAGGAACACCTCGGCGGCGCCGCCGTCGCCCTCGTTGGCGAGCACGGCCACCTTGCCTTCCGGCGACTGCATCAGGATGTATTCGGCCACCTTGGAATAACCCTGGCCGAACACGACGGGATCCCTGGCCGGATCACTGCCCATGGCGTGATGCGACAGCACGGCGTCGAACTGGCGCACCTGCTGGCCGGGCGGCGGCGGCGCGAAGCGCACGTAGGTCAGGCCCTTCTCGTCCTTGTCCCAGACCACGCCCTGCGGCGTGGTGCCGCCGCCGGCCCAGGGCAGGCTGTCGGGCAGGGTCTTGCCGTTGGTGGTATCGAGCACGTGCAAGGTGGTGAGTTCGCTGCCACCTTCGGCTGTGCCGTAAGCAAGGTAGCGACCGCTGGGCGAGGGCCAGTAACCGGTCATGGCGGTGCCGCCGCCGTTGGCATTGAGATCCACCAGCACCCGCGGCTCGCCCTTCGGCCATGCCTGCGCCATCAGCACCGGCTGGGATTGCGGCGGCGTGTGCTGCATGAAGAACAAGGTACCGCCGGCAAGCATGGGACCTGAGCGCGTGGTCGAGGTGATCGACAGTTGCCTGACCCGCTCGGTCAGCGCCTTGCCGGCCGGGATCGCGGCAATGGTCTTTTCGGTATAGGCGTTCTGCGCCTCGATCCAGGATTTCACTTGCTGGCTGCTGCCGTCTTCCAGCCAGCGCCAGGGATCGTCCACCGATTGCCCGGCCAGGGTTTCGTGCACCGGGTGCCGCACCGTCGGTGGCGGCGCGTTGGCAGCACGGTGTTCGGCGGCGAGGGCATGGCCGGTGAGGGCGAAAGCGAGGGCGCAGGCAAGGACGGCTGGGCGCATGGCGGAATTCGTGGTCGGAAGGAGGCACGAAGACTACGCCGCAGGCACGTGCCCGGGCACCCTGACCACCGGCGCTTGCGGTGCCCGGGCGCTTGGCTATGCTTCAGGGTTTGGCCCGAAGGTTCTTAACGCCATGCGTCCGATGCTCATCGCCCTCCTCGCCGCCTTCGCCGTGGGCCGCGCCTATGCCGCGCCGCTGGACATGGAAACGATCATGGCCGATCCGGACTGGATCGGGCCGCCGGTGGAGAAGCCTTACTTCTCGGTGGATGGCAACAGCATCTACTACCTGCTCAAGCACGACGGCAACAAGATACGCGACCTCTGGCGCGTGCCCGTGCAGGGCGGTACGCCGGCCATGCTCGACCCCGCCGGCCAGGCCCAGGCCGATGGCGATCCGGTGTTTGACAAAACGCACGCGCATGCGGCTTTCGTGCGCCATGGCGACATCTTCTGGCGCGATTTGGGCGCCGGGCGCACGGTGCAGGTCACGCGCAGTGATGAAGGCGAGATTTCACCCCGCTTCATGGTTGATGGTCGGCTGCAGTACCGCGGCGGCGATGATTGGTACATCTACGATCCGCGCACGGGTGTTACGGCAAAAGCGGCCACCCTTAAACCCGGTGATGATCCTGACCAGCGCAAGGACGGCAGCCTCACCGACGATCAGCTGAAGCTGTTCTCCACCCTGCGCGGCATCCGCGCCGACAAGGATGCGCAGCACGCACAGGACCGCGCCCTGGACGCTGCCGATCCCACGCGCGCCGGCCGGCCGTTCTACCTGGGCAAGTCGGTCGCCATCGTCGATACCACCTTGTCGCCCGATGGCCGCTGGATGCTGGTGGTAACTAAGCCCAAGGGCCACGACGACGGCACGGCGCCGAAGATCACCCATTACGTGACCGAATCCGGTTACCCGGAGCCGGAGGACGCGCGTACCTATGTCGGCCGCAACGACGGCGCGCCGCAGTCCCTGGTGTTGCTGGACCTGACCCACCATGCCAGCTTCAATCTCAAGACCGACGCCCTGCCCGGCATCAAGGACGATCCGCTGGCGGAACTTCGCGCCAAGGCCATCGCGCGACTGCGCAAAGCCGGCAAGGACGATGAAGCCGATGCGCTGAAGGCACCGGCGGTGCGTCCGGTCTATGTGAACAGCGAATTCGGCCCCGGGGTGGTGTGGAGCGACGACGGCCAGAATGTCGGCATCCAGCTGCGCGCCTACGACAACAAGGACCGCTGGATCGCGAGCGTTGATTTTTCCTCGCACGCTCTGGTCAGCCAGCATCGCCTCACCGACAAGGCCTGGGTGAACTGGAACTTCAACGACTTCGGCTGGCTGAAGGATGGCCGCACGTTGTGGTACCTGAGCGAGGAAACCGGTTATTCCCAGCTGTACACGAAGCCCGTGGGTGGCAAGGCCACGGCGCTGACCACCGGCAAGTTCGAGGTCAGCCATCCCGCCTTGAGCCCGGATGGTCGCAGCTTCTTCGTGCGCGCCAACCGCGAGGCACCCGTGAGCTACGACATCTACCGCGTGCCATCCGGCGGTGGTTCGATGGAACAGGTGACCCACTTCAAGGGCATGGATGACTTCGTGCTGTCCGGCGATGGCAAGCGCCTGGCCGTGCTGCATTCATCGGCCTATGTTCCCAGCCAGCTGGCCGTGGTGGACGCCAGCGGTGGCACGCCGCGGGAACTCACCGACACGCGCAAGCCCGGCTACAAGGCGATGCAGTGGATCGAGCCTCAGATCGTGCAGGTGCCCTCAAGCCATGGCGCGGGCACGATCTACGCGAAGTACTACGCGGCGCCTGGTAAGGATGCCGCCTCGCGGCCTGCCGTGATCTTCGTGCACGGTGCCGGTTACCTGCAAAACGTGCATCAGTCGTATCCGGTGTATTTCCGTGAACAGATGTTCCACAACCTGCTGGTGCAGCGCGGCTACGTGGTGCTGGACATGGACTACCGCGCGTCGGAAGGCTACGGCCGCGACTGGCGCACGGCGATCTACCGCAACATGGGCCATCCGGAACTGGAAGACCTGCTCGACGGCAAGGCATGGCTGGTCAAGGAACAACATGTCGATGCGCGTCGTGTGGGCATTTATGGCGGCAGCTACGGCGGCTTCATGACCCTGATGGCGCTGTTCCGTGCCCCGGGTGAATTTGCCGCGGGCGCTGCGCTGCGCCCGGTGTCGGACTGGTCGAGCTACAACCAGGAATACACCTCCAACATCCTCAACGATCCGCAGATCGATCCCGAGGCGTACACCACCAGTTCGCCCATCTACTATGCCGACCAGCAGCGCGATCCGCTGTTGATCATGCATGGCCTGATCGACGACAACGTCATGGCCAGCGATTCCATCCGCCTGTACCAGCGGTTGATCGAATTGCATAAGAAGGATTTCTGGATCTCGCTATATCCTATGGAGCGCCATGGGTTCGTGCATGCCGACTCCTGGCACGATGAGTACCGCCGCATCGATGAGTTGTTCCACGACAAACTAGGTCAGTAGCATGGATGCAGCCATCGCCGGGTTCGCGCTCAGTTTCTCGCTGATCCTGGCCATTGGCGCACAGAATGCATTCGTCTTGCGCCAGGGCCTGCGCCGCGAGCACGTGTTCTGGGTATGCCTGGTGTGTGCGTTGTCCGATGCGGCGTTGATCGGTGCCGGCGTACTTGGCTTCTCCAGCGTGATCGATCGCGTGCCGTGGATCGTGCAGGCGATGCGCTGGGTGGGCGCGGCGTTCCTTTTCATCTACGGCGCGCGCAGTTTCTTCACCGCCTGGCACGCGCACGGCGCGCTTTCGCCCGCCGATGCGCCGCCGCGCAAACTGGGCGCCACCCTGGCCGTCTGCCTGGCGCTGACATGGCTGAACCCACACGTATACCTGGATACGCTGTTCCTGATCGGCTCAATCTCCACGCAGTTCCCGGGGCGGCATCTTCAGTTCGCCCTGGGCGCCATGCTGGCGTCGCTAGTGTTCTTCTTCGCCCTCGGCTACGGCTCGGGCCTGCTGCGCCCGGTGTTCGCCAAACCCCGCGCCTGGCAGGTGCTGGAAGTGATCATCGGCGTGGTGATGTGGGTGATCGCAGCGAAGCTGTTGCTGGGGTGACAGCACAGTCAGTGATGCTGTCCGCTCGGCTTCTAATGCTGAGACTGTTGCTTTGCTCTGCCTAGTTCCAGTGAGGTTGTGAATCCCAGTCCGGTGAAAATCCCATTGTTGCTGGATCGATGTTCGGATGGGCAGTGATCAGGGCGCGAAGCCGAACGTGCCAATCGGTAGTGAGTTCTATGCGCGCGAGTAACGCAACGATGACAACGGCTCGCGCCGCAAATGTCCGCTGAGCATTTGGAATGGTTGGCCACGCGTGTTCCAACTGCCTTGCTTTCATTGGTGCATTCACGGCGAGGTTGCTGTTCCAAAGTCTGGCGTGATGCGCGCAAATGTTTCGTAATGTGTTTAATGATTGTCCATCCCTAGACAAAATAAGACCCCTGGTGCGCAGTACGGGATGAATCCCGTCCGAGGCGTGGGGTCTATGATTGATGCCAATTGTACGAAAACGTACCTGACAGCACAACCTTCAAGCCGCGAAGTAGCGTCCTGGCGGCGTGCCGTAGGCCTTGCGAAACATCGCCACGAACGCACTGACAGTGGCGTAGCCAAGTGCGTCGGCGACGTCGCTTACGCGCATGCCGCGGGCAAGGTGCTCCAGTGCGCGCGATAGCTTCGCCTGTTGACGCCATTGCGCGAAGCTGCAGCCGGTTTCGTCGCGAAACAGGCGGGTGAGCGTGCGCGTGGACACGCCGCTGGCCTGCGCCCATTCGTCGACACCGCGCGCGTCGTCGGGATGTTCAATGATGGTGGTGACCATCTTCTGAAGCCGGCGGTCGGTCGGCATGGGCAGGTGCATCGGTTCCACCGGCGCGCGGCGGATTTCGTCCACCAGCACGGCCATCACGCGTTGCTGCTCGTCGTTGAGCTCTGCCTGGTCGGTCCAGGTGCTGGCGCGAAGCACCAGTGAACGAAGCAGGTCGTTGACGCCCACGACGCAGGCATGGATGGGCAGGCAATGCGCCATGTGAGGCGCGACGAACAGCCCCCACCCACGGCTGGGGCCGGTGATCCGGATCGTGTGCTCGGCACCGGGAGGCAACCAGCCGGCGCGACCGGGCGGAAGCATCCAGGATCCTTGCCGTGTCTCAGATACAAACAACCCGCGCTCGACGTAGAACAACTGTCCACGTACGTGGCTATGCCAGCCCTTCTCCACCCGTGGAAGATCGCCTTCAGCCTGGTAGGCAATCAGAGGTGGCCCGTCGGCGCGTTCGAGTGCATCCATGAGGTCGTGGTGGAGCATGTCGTGGCATTTCCGGCGGTCGCGTGAGGGTAACGCGGCGGCATTGTGCAGCTAAGAATGGGCTGAACGGTTGACGGTTCGCATCATGAATTCATCAAACAGCGGCACGGTAAACTCGGTGTCGCCGTGGGCCGGACTGAAGATCATTCCTTTCTTGATCAGTCCATTCCTCAAGGGCGCCACTGTCTGGACATCCGCACCCATGAGGTCAGCGACTTCCCCGGAGCGTTGCCTGCCGGGCCCAAGCCGGGCAAGTGCAATCATATATTCCTTCTCGCGCGGGGTCGTTCGGTCCAGTCGGACACGGAAGAAGCTGGCATCCAGCCGCGCAAGCGATTGTTGCGTGGCAACCTTGACCACATCAACCCCGATCGGCGATTCCGTCGCGAGATTCCACGTCTGGTATGCCCATTCCTGCAGGAAGTATGGATAGCCTTTGGTCACACGCGCGATTTCGCCGATCGCCTCATCGGTAAAGGCGACGTTCTCCTGTCTCGCCGGCGCCTGCAGCGCGTCGGCCAGCTGCGCATCGTCCAATGGACCGAGCTCCGGAAAGTCGAATAACCGCTCGGCGTACGATTTGGATTTGCCTGCGTGGCCAACGAGCTGCGGAAGTCCCGCACCGATCAGTACGAGAGGAAGTTGTTTTTGCGCGATGCGATGCATGGCCATGATCAAGGCGCTCAACTCGACTTCCTTCAGGTACTGAAGTTCGTCCAGCACCAGGGCCACGGCCGTGTTCCTTTCCCTGGCCGCCTCGCCAATGGCCAGAAAGAGATCGGAAAGATCAGACTCGATGTCACCGCTGTCAGCGGTGCCCGCCTCGGGGTCGACATCGATCCCTAGCTCGATATCGCTGATCTTCACCTTCACGCTGCCGACGAAGCTGCGCAGGACGCGGAGGCTGCGCTTGACCTTCTGGCTAAGGCCGGCCATGGCATCGAGCTTGTAGACCAGCCGCCGAAGCTCGGGCACCAGCAGGGCGGGCAACGATTTGCCCTCATGGGCCTCGACGAATACCACACGGAAACCATCGTCCTCGGCGATCTGGGCGATGCGGTTAAGTAGCACCGTCTTGCCCACGCCGCGGAGGCCTACCAACAGAAAGCTTTTCTCTGGTCTACCGGCCTTGATCCTGCCAAGGGTTACCGCCGCCCTTGCCAGCAGGGCCTCACGGCCGGCGAGTTCCGGCGGCGGCGCGCCGGCCCCGGGTGAAAAGGGGTTTCGGATGGGGTCCATAGATAAGAAGTTTAGTAAGGTTTATCAAAGTATATAGGAATCTTCATATACATTGATAAACTCCCACCATTTGCCCGTAACCGAGCCAAACCCCGTTCAAGCGCCGCCGACTTCAGGCACTGGCGAGGGGAACGACCGTCGTGGACGCTGCTGAACCGGATCAACAAAGGCGTGGCCATGGCGTTCGATAGGCGAGCAAGCGCGGAACTCCGGTTCGCTCCACGACGGGCGGCCCCTGCGTTCGCGATCCTTGCGTTCATCACCACCGCCGGGCTGCATGCTTCGACACTTCCCGTGCGCCAGTCATTCGACATCCAGGTGCCCTGGGTACCCCAGCCTGCCGTGCTCGGGACCAAGACCGAGCTTGTTTACGAGCTGCAACTGACCAATTTTTCCGAAGATATCCTCGAGCTGGAAAGCGTTGACGCGTTGGATGAGGCGACAGGCACTGCCCTGGGCCATCTCGATGGAAAGACGCTGGATGATGCCGTCGGCCAGGTCCAGCGCACGCCGGCGAAACGATCGGTCGCGCCCGGCGGGCACGCCACGATCTACCTCTCGCTGCCGGCTCCACCCCAGGGCGAGGCCATCAGGCACAGGATCGAGTACTCAGTCGCCGGAACTACCCAACACTTCACCGTGGGTGGCGGCAGATTCACTCCGCGCCCGGCAAATCCGGTGGCACTGGGTCCGCCCTTGCGCGGTGGCCCGTGGGTGGCGATCTACGATGCCTCGTGGGAGCGCGGCCATCGCCGCGTGCTCTATGCCGTGGACGGCAGCGTGCACCTGCCCGGCCGTTTCGCCATCGACTGGATCAAGGTGGATGCGAACGGCGCCCACGCCAGCGGCGATGCCAGCAAGCCTGCCAACTGGTTCGGCTACGGGGCCGACGTGCTTGCAGTCGCTGACGCGACCGTGGCCGCGACCCGCGATGACGTCGCCGAGCCCGGCGTAGTGGCGCCGGGGCCATCGCGTGTGCCCATGGGCGATGCCACCGGCAACTATGTGTCGCTGAACCTGGGCGACGGCCGCTTCGTTTTCTTCGAACACCTTCAGCCTGGCAGCGTGCGCGTGCATCCGGGGCAGCACGTGCACCGCGGCGATGTGATCGGCAGGCTCGGTTTCACCGGGCAGTCCACCGGGCCGCACCTGCACATGCATGTCGCCGATGCCAATACGCCATTGGCCGCGGAAGGGCTTCCCTACGCCATGCAAGGTTTTCGCGTAGACGGGAAATTTCCGTCGATCGAAGCGTTCGGCAGCGGCCAGGCATGGACGCGCGGCAAGGCAGCGAACCGGGCGCCGGGGATGCCAGGCCCCATGGAGGTAGTGACCTTCCCTGGCCGATAGTTTCCGCAGGATGCAGCGCCCAACCATGCGCCACATCGGGCTTCCGTTTACTGACCAGCCACTGGCGCAAGGGACGGCGGCAATCCGAAGAACGGCAGCACATGATTCTCGAAGCGGATCATGGCGCAGATTCGGTCGCCACGAATGGCAAGCGCGACCAGGCCTGTTCCGCGCACGATGCCATCCGGACCAGGAACGTAAATGCCGAATGCCGGTTGCCCGTTGGCGCGCGTTTGCACCAGGGTAAACTTCCGGCCCGAACCGAACACGATGGCGAGAAAGCGCGCCACGACATCACGGCCTTCATATTCCAGTGGCATCGGTGGCATCGACATGAAGACGTCGTCGGTCAGCAGGGCAACCAGCGCGTCCAGATCGGACGCCTCATAGGCGCTGACGAACTTCGCCACGATCGCATCCTCCTGCGGCGAGCCGGCAACGGGCGGTGGTTCGCCGCCAACGCTCGAAGGCGAACGCAGCTTCAGGCTTGCCCGCGCCCGTTTGAGCGCGCTGTTGGCTGATTCGACCGTTGAGTCGAGCATGCCGGCCACCTCTTTTGCCTCGAAGCCCAGCACATCGCGCAAGATGAGCACGGCAAGTTGACGGGGCGGAAGCAACTGCAGCGCCGTGACGAAGGCCAGCGAGATCGATTGAGTCTGCTCGTAACGCACCTCCGAGCCGTAAGGTGCGGCAAACCCATGCACGTGCTGCGAATCGGGAAAAGGCTCAAGCCAGGGCACCTCTCCCAGCCCGGTCGGCTCCGGCGGCTCGATACCAGGAATGTTCCACGCCTTGGCCGGTCGTCGGTTGGCCGTACGAATGACATTGAGGCACCGGTTAGTGGCAATGCGATAGAGCCAGGTACGAAGCGAGGCACGTTGCTCGAAGCCCCGCAGGCCCTGCCATGCGGTCAGCAGCGTGTCTTGCAGGGCATCTTCGGCCTCCTGGAAGCATCCGAGCATGCGGTAACAGTGCGCCTGTAGCTCTCGTACATGAGGTTGGGTCAATTCCCGGAATGCGCCGCCGTCCCCGGTCCGCGCTCTTGAGAACACATCGGCTGTCATCACGCCTGCCATTTGCTTCACCCTGGTCTGCGCATCGTCGCATCAATTCCTTATGGACACCGACGAAGGCCCGAACTGGGCGGTGGGAGGCCGCCCAGTTTCCCTTTGTCGCGGTGTCTGCATCACGGACGGACCCGATACCCGGGATACCGGCATGACGAAGGGATCTCAAAAATGATGCTCAAAGACAAGATTGCGGTGGTTTATGGAGCCGGCGGTGCCATCGGCGGTGCAGTCGCGCGTGCCTTCGCCAGCGAGGGCGCCACAGTGTTCCTCACCGGGCGGGCCCGCGCACCGGTTGAAGCGGTTGCACGGGACATTGTTGCCGCCGGCGGGTCCGCCACCGTGGCTGAGGTGGACGCGCTGGACGAGCAGGCCGTGGACCGGCACCTGCAGTCCGTGATCGATGAGGCAGGCCGCGTGGATATTTCGTTCAACGCGGTAGGGGTGCCGGACTCAGGCATCGTGGGCGTCCCGCTGATCGACCTGGATGCCGGGAAATTCTCCCTGCCGATAACGGCCTATACCACCTCGTACTTCCTTACCGCGCGGCTGGCCGCCCGGCGGATGGTCGTGAATAAATCGGGCGTGATCATGACCGTTACCTCACTGCCTGCGCGCGCGGGCAGCACGTCGGTGGGAGGTTACGGCCCGGCCCACGCGGCCAAGGAGGCTCTCACGCGTTCCCTGTCGGCCGAACTTGCACCCCATGGCATACGCGTCGTTGGCCTGCGACCCCACGGCATTCCTGAGACGGAATCAATGAAGGAGGTCTTTGAACTCAAGGCAAAGGGATCGGGCATGACCTGGGAGCAATTCCAGGGATATCTTGCAAGCACGACTCATCCACGGCGGGTCATGAGGCTTGCCGAAGTGGCCAACATGGCCGCCTTCATGGCGTCCGACAAGGCGAGCGGCATGACCGGCACTACCGTCAACCTGACCATGGGCAGCCTGGATGACTAGCGGGGGAATCACGCCGTGGTTGTTACTCTCGCTGCTCGATGTCCAGCGCCAAAACTATCTCACGACCACGGGAATTCACCCGGATTCGGAGGTTTAAAAGCCATGAGCACGTCGAACAACAACGAACACAACGACACGCAGCCCGCCATGGAAACGCCGCCGGTGGTGGGCCCGCAGGCGTGGGAGATAGCCTGGCGGCAGCTTCTGGCGAAGGAAAAAGCCCACGCCCACGCCCGTGATGCCCTGGCCGCGGAGCGCCGGCGCATGCCGTGGATGGCCGTGGATAAGGGTTACGCATTCGAGGGACCTTCCGGCAAGGTAAGTCTGCTCGACTTGTTCGACGGTCGTCGACAACTGATTGTTTACCGCGCCTTCTTCGAACCTGGCGTGCACGGCTGGCCCGACCACGCGTGCCGTGGCTGCTCACTGGGCGCCGACCAGGTTGCCCACCTCGCCCACCTCAACGCCCGCGATACGACGCTGGTATTTGCCTCGCGCGCACCACAGGCGGACATCGCGCGGCTCAAGGCGCGGATGGGTTGGGACATTCCCTGGTTCACCATCACCGATAGCTTCGACGTCGACTTCGGCGTAGATGAGTGGCACGGGCACAACGTGTTCTATCGCGACGGCGACAAGGCGTTTCGCACTTACTTCGTCAACAACCGCGGCGACGAGCAGATGGGTGGCACCTGGAACTACCTGGACATCACGCCGCTGGGCCGACAGGAAGTTTGGGAGGACTCGCCCGAAGGCTATCCGCAGACGCCGACTTACAAGTGGTGGAACTGGCACGACAATTACGTCGAAGGTGCCACGCCTGACAAGAAGTGGGTGGAGGTATCCGACGTTGGCGAGGCTGCGTTCCGAAATAAAGACGGTACGGCCAACCCATAAACCCGAACTTGGCCGATTAACGACATAACTTGGCCGCATACCGATATCAGAACATCCCCAGACGAGCGTAGCCTTTGCGACGCTCACCCGTCGGCAAGCGCTCCTCGTCCCCACCGAAGGATGGTCTTGATGAATGTCCTGCACCTGCCGGCTCGTGAGCCGGCTCCTGACGTCGAGGCGCTGGCGACTTTCGTCGCCTGCGCCCACGCCATGCTTGATCCCTCCACACCCGAGGCTACCCGCCGCGCGGTCGAGGCCCGACTGCTGGAACAACTGCCAACCGTGAAGGCGCTTGGCGTGTTCGAACTGTTCGATGTGCGCGATCCGGCGCTCGGCCAGCTGATTGCCGACGAACTGGAGGCGGACACCAACGCCAGCTGAATGCTGCGATGCAATAACTATGTGACGAACATATATTTGCCTTGACAACTATATTTTCGGCAATAGAATACGCGACATGATCTCTCCCACCTGCCCCTATCCACCCCAGCTGGACAGCGTCGGCCTGCTTATCAGCATGGTCCGGGGCGAGTTGGTGCGAGGCCTGGAGCGGGCCCTGGCCGACCTGGGCCTGGACCTGCGCTACACCCAGTTCCTGGTGATAAAGCGCCTGGCTGCCTGTGGCCCGATGTCGGCCACGGAATTGGCGCGGGCTTCGGAACTGGACGGGGGCGCCATGACGCGGCTGCTCGATCAGCTGGAGACCAAGGGCTACTTGCGCCGGCGTCCGCATGAACAGGACCGCCGCGCCTTGCGCATCGAGCTTACCGAGGCCGGCGAAGCGATCTGGACCCATATGAGCTCCGCCCACAAGGCCATGCTTGAAGACGCGCAGCGCGAGCTTTCAGATGAAGAACGCGCACGGCTTCGTGATTACCTGCAGCGCATGCTTGGCGTGCTTCGCGATAAAGACTGAACTTCTGCTTAGGCAAACACTTATGCGTCCGTACCTACTCGCGGCGTCCACTGCGCTGCTCCTGGCCCTTGCTGGCTGCGCCTCCATGGGGGGTTTGCACCCGGAAGGCCAGCTCACCGAACCATCGTCGCTGCATGGCGAGAAGGCCCTTGCCGACATCAAGGTGTCACCGGCCGCATGGCCCGTGACCGACTGGTGGACCAGCTTGGGCGACGATCAGCTCAGCGCCCTGATCAACGAGGGCCTGAAGGGCAATCCGGACCTCGCCACCGCCGATGCGCGCGCTCGTCAGGCCGCCGCGCAGGCTGGTGCCGCAGACGCCGCGCGCGCGCCGACGCTCAATGCAGGCGCTTCGGTCGCCGGTGCACGATTGCCGAGCAACCTGATTCCGTCGCCCATCGGCGGGGTGTTCACCTGGACCCCGTACGGCTACGCCAGCTTCAACTGGGACCTCGACCTCTGGGGCGGCAAGCGCGCCTCGTGGGAAGCGGCACTGGGCAAGGCGCGCGCCGCCGAAGTAGACGCCAGGGCGGCACGAATTCTCGTCAGCACGAATATTGCCCGCGCCTACGTGCAGCTGGGTTACGCCTTCGCCCAACAGGACGTGGCCAAGGCGGAGCTTGACCGCTCCAACCAGTCGCGCAAGCTCACCGGCCAGCGTGTCGCCGCAGGCGTGGATAGCCAGCTTCAGCTCAAGCAGGACGATGCACTGGTAGCCAGTGCGCAGCAGCAGCTGGCGGTGGCCGACCACGCGGTAGAAACAGCGCGGACCCAGCTTGCGATGCTGCTGGGCCAGGGCCCGGACCGCGGCCTGTTGATCGAGCGTCCGCATCCGCTCAATGCATTGGCCATCGAAGTACCGGACAACCTCCCCGCCGATCTCGTCGGCCGGCGCGCCGACCTCGTCGCCGCGCGCTGGCGCGTGGAAGCGGCCAGCCACGGCATCACCGCGGCGAAGGCGGAATTCCTGCCCAACGTCACGCTTGGCGCGATGGCGGGCCTGGCCAGTGGCGGCGGCAAGAACCTATTCAGTGCGCAGTCGCTGTTCTACGAAGTGGCACCGGCGATCAGCCTGCCGATCTTCGACGGTGGCCGTCGCCGCGCGAACCTGGCGGACGTCGATGCCGAATACGACATCGCCGTGGCCCAGTACAACAAGGTGCTGGTGGAAGCTTTCAACGGCATCGCCGACGACCTCACCGGCTTGGGCTCGCTCGATACCCAGATCGCCGCCGAGCAGCGTTCGATGGACGCCGCCAGCCAGGCCTATGACCTTGCCCAGCAACGCTACAAGGCCGGTGTCGGCAACTACCTGGAAGCACTGACCGTGCGCCAGCAGTTGCTGGTGGCCCAGCAGCGCATGGCGGCCCTCGTGGCCCAGCGCGTGGATCTTTCCGTCCAACTCATCCAGGCCCTCGGTGGCGGCTTCAATGTTGCGCCCACCGATATGCCCAACCACGTTCAATCCTAAGGCTGCACGACGATGACCACTGAAACCTCCGCCACACCCGGCGCCGTCGGCGCCCCGCCCGCGAAGAGCCGCCGCGGCTTTTTCCTCCGCCTGCTTGTGGTCGTGCTGGTGCTGGCCGCGATCGCCTTCGGACTTTGGTATTACTTCGACGGCCGCTGGTACGAAGAAACCGACGATGCTTACGTGAACGGCAACGTGGTGCAGATCACCCCGCAGATCGCCGGCACCGTCACCTCCATCGGTGCCGACGACGGCGACCTGGTGCACCAGGGCGACGTGCTGGTGAAGCTTGATCCGTCCGATGCCGATGTACAGCTGGCCGGCGCCCGCGCCGACCTCGCCAACACGGTGCGCAAGGTGCGCGGCCTGTACAACAACGTCAACAGCGCCAAGTCGGACATGGCCGTGCGCCAGACCGCGGTGGACCGCGCCCGCGCCGACTACAACCGTCGCCGCGACCTGGCCAAGTCCGGTGCGATCAGCGCGGAAGAACTCTCCCACGCACAGGACACGCTGACCTCCGCCGAGAGCGCCCTGAACTCGGCCAACCAGGCCTACAACACCAGCCGCGTGCTGGTGGACGACACCGTCGTGTCCTCGCATCCCGACGTGCAGGCTGCTTCCGCCCGCTTCCGCTCAGCGTATCTGGCGGACGTGCGCACCACCCTGCGGGCTCCGGTGGATGGCTACATCGCCAAGCGCAGCGTGCAGGTTGGCCAGCGCGTGCAGCCTGGCGCGGCGCTGATGGCCGTGGTGCCGCTGCACCAGGTGTGGATCGACGCCAACTTCAAGGAAACCCAGCTGGGCAAGATGCGCATCGGCCAGCCGGTTGAAATCAAGGCCGATACCTACGGTGGCTCGGTCAAGTACACGGGCATCGTGAAGAGCCTGGGCGTGGGCAGCGGAAGTGCGTTCTCGCTGCTGCCGGCTCAGAACGCCACCGGCAACTGGATCAAGATCGTCCAGCGCATCCCGGTGCGCGTGGTGTTCACCAAGCCTGAAGAGCTCGACAAGCATCCGCTGCGCCTGGGCCTGTCGACCGTGGTGACGGTGATCCTGCACGACCAGAGCGGTCCGTTGCTGGCGCAGCAGGCGCCGACCCAGCCCGCCTTCAGCACCGACATCTACGAGAAGCAGATGGTCAAGGCGAATGACGAGATCGAGAAGATCATCCATCAGAACGTCGCCACAAGCGACGACCAGACGATGAAGGTGAAGTGAGCCCGCTGGCGGTTCGCTAACGTCCCCCACTTACGCCCTGAAGAAGCCTCATGTCAGCCCAGCCCGCCGCAAAACCGTTCGCCCCGCCGAACCTCGTGCTCTCGACCATCGGTCTTTCGCTGGCGACGTTCATGCAGGTGCTCGACACCACGATTGCCAACGTGTCGTTGCCGACGATCGCGGGCAACCTTGGCGTGAGCGCGAACCAGAGCACGTGGGTGATCACCTCGTTCGCGGTCAGCAACGCCATCGCCCTGCCCCTCACCGGCTTCCTTACCCGCCGTTTCGGTGAGACGAAGCTGTTCGTCTGGGCCACGTTGTTGTTCTCGGCAGCTTCGTTCCTGTGCGGCATCGCACAGAGCATGAGCATGCTGATCCTGTTCCGCGCCATCCAGGGCGCGGTGGCAGGCCCGATGTACCCGATCACGCAGAGCCTGTTGATATCGATCTATCCGCCGGCCAAACGTGGCATGGCGCTGGCGTTGCTTGCCATGGTGACGGTGGTGGCGCCTATCGCGGGGCCGATCCTGGGCGGTTACATCACCGACAATTATTCCTGGCCGTGGATCTTCTTCATCAACGTGCCGATCGGCATCTTCGCAAGCTTCGTGGTGGCCGGGCAGATGAAGGGACGTCCGGAGCGCACTGAAAAGCCGAAGGTCGACTACATCGGCCTGATCACCCTGATCATCGGCGTGGGTGCTCTGCAGGTGGTGCTGGACAAGGGTAACGACGAGGACTGGTTCAATTCCACCTTCATCGTGGTCACCGCCATCATTGCCGCCATCGGCATCGCGGTGTTCCTTATCTGGGAGCTCACCGACAAGGATCCGATCGTCAACCTGAAGCTGTTCCGCCATCGCAACTTTGCCGCCGGCACGCTGGCGCTGGTGCTGGCCTATGCGGCGTTCTTCGCCATCGGTCTGCTGGTGCCCCAGTGGCTGCAACGAAACGTCGGCTACACATCGACATGGGCGGGTTTCGCCAGCGCGCCGTTGGGTATCCTGCCGGTGATATTGACGCCGTTCGTAGGGCGCTACGCGCACAAGATGGATCTGCGCATCCTGGCTGCGGCGGCCTTCGTCATCATGGGCGGTACGTGTTTCTTAAGGTCGGAGTTCTACCTGGAAATCGACTTCTACCACGTGGCCATGGTGCAGCTGATCCAGGGCTTGGGGGTGGCACTGTTCTTCATGCCGGTACTGACCATCCTGCTGTCAGACCTGCAGCCCAACGAGATTGCCGCAGGCTCAGGCCTTGCCACCTTCCTGCGCACCCTTGGTGGCAGTTTCGCCGCGTCCATCACCACCTTCATGTGGGAGCACCGGGCGATCGTCCATCACGAGCAGCTGGCGGAGAACATCACTCCCTTCAGCCAGGTTTCCCAGCAAGCGCTGGCGCAGTATGGCGGTGGCGATCCGCAGACGGCGGCGGCAGTGGTCAATGGCATCATCACCCAGCAGGGTTTCCAGATCTCCTTCAACGAGGTCTTCCACGCCCTGGGGTGGGTGTTCGCGATCCTGGTGTTCGTGGTGTTCCTGGCCAAGCCACCCTTCACCGCGAAGGCCGGCGCCGCGGCGTCCGGCCACTAGGTTTCTTCAAGGCAGGCTTCGACTAGAAGTCGAAGCCCAGCCCCACCAGCGCCATCGTTTCACCGCGGTTGGGCTCCTTGAAGCTGCCATTGGAGATGTGGCGGACCTGCAGGCTCAGGAATTTCCACTGCCAGCCCAACGTGCTGACGAATTCATAGCCGCTCGATAGCGCCTGCGTGCGTCCGGTCTGGCCTGCCACCTGGAAGCTGAAGAAGAACGGGTGGTACCAATCGCCGATCTGGCCGTAGTGCAGCCGCGCACCTGCCGCGAGCAGCAACACGTTGTCGCGGGTGCCAGGGTGGGCATCCTGATACCGGCGGACGCCCTGGCCTTCGCGGCCCTCGATATACCCCAGCGATACGTCCGGTGCCCAGGTCCAGCGGCTCTGGCCGATGGGAGCCTCGGAAAAGATCGATTCGATGAAAAAAGCATTGGTGGGATGGGAGTCCATGTAGCTACGGCCGCCCTGGACCTCAATGCGTTGCGCGCTGGCAGAAATACTTGCGAAACCGAACACCGCGGCAGCCACCAGGCACCGCGTCGCGCGCTTCAAGTCCATGGTTATATTCTCGTTCCTGGTTAAATGTACCGTATGGTTCTGCAATTGCTGTGGATGCACCGTGAACCTGAATGTAGGAAAACGCGCTATGCACGTTATCGGCAATTCACCCGGAATTTATTGAAATTTGATTTTACCCGGTGGAAAATTACCCGTACGAAAGCCATGCAAGGGTAAGCCGCCATGATTGCCAGCCTCACTGCATTCCAGGACTCCCGCCGCATTGCCCACGGCAATGCCACTGAAGTGATCTCTGCCTGCAAGGCCGTGCTGTCGAAAGAACCCAAGGCCTCTATCGTGTTGTTCGATGACGCCACCGGCCGCCAGGTGGATCCGGACTGGCGTGGCACCGTCGCGCAGACGCTCTCCAGCGTGATGCCGCAGACCGCCTCCAACGACGGGCCCACCGATGCCCCGCCCGTCCGCCGCGGACCGGGACGTCCCCGCCTGGGTGTGGTGGCTCGCGAAGTCACGCTATTGCCCAGGCACTGGGAATGGCTGGCCGGGCAAACCGGCGGTGCGTCGGTGACCCTTCGAAAACTGGTCGAGCAGGCCATGCGGGCGCACCCGAGTGAAGCCGAAGCACGCCAGGCCGAGGAAGCGGCTTATCGTTTCATGCAGGCCATGGCCGGCGACCTGCCACACTACGAAGAAGCCCTGCGTGCCTTCTATCGCAAGGATGACACCGGCTTTGCCCAGCATATCCAGGGCTGGCCGCGCGATATCCGAGAGCACGCGCAGGCCCTGGTGGAGCGCGCTCGCCAGGCCAGCATCCGCTAATCCACCACAAGCCAGGTACCGATGCCGCCCTCGTCCCGTTCCCACCTCCTTACCGAGGGCCCCATCGGCCGCACCCTGATCGCCTTCGCGTTACCGACGCTGGGGGCGAATGTGTTGCAGTCCCTGAATGGTTCGATCAACTCCATCTGGGTAGGCCGGTACCTGGGTGAGGCGGCGCTGACCGCCACCACCAACGCCAACCTGATCATGTTCTTCCTGCTGGGCGTGGTGTTCGGCATCAGCATGGCCACCACCATTCTGGTCGGGCAAAGCGTGGGCTCGCGGGACATCGAACAGGCCCGCCGCGTGGTGGGCACCGGAGCGGCGTTCTTCGTGGGGATCTCTGTATTGGCCTCGGTGCTGGGCTATGTCGCCACACCGGCGCTGCTCAGTGCCATGGGGACCCCTGCCGACGCCCAGCCCTTCGCCATTGCCTACCTGCGCATCATCTTCATCGCACTGCCGGCGATGTTTTTCTACACCTTCCTGATGATGACCCTGCGCGGCGCCGGGGACTCAAAAACGCCGTTCTATTTCATGCTGGTATCGGTGGTGCTGGACATCGCCCTGAACCCGCTGTTGATCTTCGGCCTGGGGCCGGTGCCGGCCATGGGCATCGCAGGTTCGGCGATGGCGACATTGATCGCCCAGACTGTCGCCCTGGCGGGGTTGATCACGTGGCTCTATCGCACCAGGCACTTCCTGGCCCTGGGACGCCACGAGCTGCACTACCTGCGACCCGATCCGGCCATCTTGCGCGCGCTCGTTACCAAGGGCTTGCCGATGGGCCTGCAGATGGTGGTGATCTCTTCCTCGGCGATCGTGATGATCGCGCTGGTGAACGCCCATGGCTCGCAGGTCACGGCGGCCTATGGGGCCGGCGCGCAGCTGTGGACCTACATCCAGATGCCGGCGTTCGCCGTCGGCGCAGCCGTCTCGTCGATGGCCGCCCAGAATGTCGGTGCGCAGCGCTGGGACCGCGTCGACCGAATCGCCGTGGTCGGCAGCGGCTTCAACCTCGTGCTTACCGGCACCCTGGTGTCTTTGGTGTATCTGTTCAACCAGGCGGCGCTGCGACTGTTCCTGCATGACGATAGCGCCGCGGTGGCCATCGGCCAACACATCAACGCCATCGTGGTGTGGTCGTTCCTGTTCTTCGGCGTCACCTTCGTGTTGTTCGGTGTGGTCCGTGCCACGGGCGCGGTGTACGCACCGCTGGTGATCCTTACCATCGGGCTGTGGCTGGTGCGCTATCCGTTCGCGCGTGCCTTGAGCCCGACATTGGGCGCCGATGCGATCTGGTGGAGCTTTCCGGTGGGGTCGCTGGTGTCGGTGCTGGCGGCCATCGCTTATTACCGCTACGGCGGATGGCGCCAGGCCCGCATGCTCGGCGCCGCGCCGCCGGTGCCCCAGCCGCCGACCACGACCATGGCCACACCGGCGGAATAGGGCGGCTAGCTCTGCGTGACCGCCTGCAGGCGACGCCGCGCGCGGCGCGCATCCCGGCGTTCGCGCCGCGCTGCTTTCAGCAGCTTGCGATCATGGTTGAACAGGTAGATCGCAGGCGTCGACAGCAGGGTGAGCAGCTGTGATACCAGCAGGCCGCCGACGATGGCGATGCCCAGCGGCTGACGCATTTCCGAACCCACGCCCATGCCGATGGCCAGCGGCAGCGCCGCGCCCATCGCCACCAGCGTGGTCATGGTGATGGGCCTGAAACGCACCAGCGCCGCCTCGCGGATGGCATCGACCGGCGACAGCCCCCGTTCGCGCTGCGCGGTGAGCGCGAAGTCCACCATCAGGATGGCGTTCTTCTTCACGATGCCGATCAACAGCAGCACGGCGATGATCGCCATCAGGGTGAGCTGGGTCTGCGTGACCAGCATGGCCAGGAATGCACCGGCACCGGCGGCGGGCAGGGTGGAGATGATGGTGAGCGGGTGGCCCAGGCTCTCGTAAAGGATGCCCAGCACGATGTACATGGCCAGGATCGACGCCAGCATCAAGGTGCCGGAATTGGATTGCAGATCCTTCAGGCGCTTGTTCTCGCCGTTGAATTCCATGTGGATGCCCGGCGGCAGGCCTGACGATTGCACGATGGATTCGGCCAGCGACTTGCCGGTCTGCTGGCTGGTGCCCGTTTCCAGGTTGTAGTTGATCTCCGCGGCTTCCAGCTGGTCCTGGTGGGACACTGCGTTGGGCGTGGTGGTGGCTTCGATCTTCGCCACCGTGGCCAGCGGCAGCAGCTTGCCGTCCAGCGTATGCACATAGGTATTGAGCAGTGCCGAAGGGCTGAGCGTTTGTGCGGCCGCGGCCGTCAGCACCACCCAGTACTGGTTGATGTCCGAATAGATGATCGACACCTGGCGCTGGCCGAAGGCGTTGTACAGCGACGTATCGATTTCGCCCATGGTGATCTTCAGGCGTCCGGCGGCCTCGCGGTCGACCTTCACCAGCTGCTGCTTGCCCGTCTGGTCCTGGTCGCTGCCGACGTCCTTGAAGGGCTTGGTGCTGCGCATCTTCTGCACCACGCGCAGCACCCAGGGCTGCAGCGGGGTGCCGTCGTTGGAAATCAGCTGGAACGAGTACTGGCCACCGGTACCGCTGCCACCGCCACCGCCGAGCAGCTGCACGCGGCGCATCTGCACTTGCACGCCAGGAATGCCCTCGTACTGCTTGCCCACCCGGTCCATCACGGCCTGGATCTTGTCCTTGCGCTCACCCGGCCCACTGCCCGGGGGTTTCAGGTCGACGAACAGCGAGCCTGAGTTGCCCACCGCACCGTTCTGGTTGTTGCTGCCCAGGACACTGGTGACGTCCAGGACGGCCGGGTCGTCCTGCATGATCTGGGAAAGTCTTTTCACCCGCTCGGCAAGCACCAGCGGCGACACGTTGGCATCGATGGTGATGTTTCCCTGGATCATGCCGGTGTCTTCCTCGGGCATGAAGCCGCCACCGGCGGTTTTCACCACGGCAAAGCCCAGGCCCACGGTGGCCAGCAGCAGCAGGAAGGGCTGCCAGCGCATGATGCGGCGATGGCGCATGGCCCAGTCCAGCGCGTTGGCGTATTTGCGCTGGAAGCCGGCATCGAAGCGCTCCAGGGCAAGCTCTATACGCCCGGGCTTGCGATCGTGATCGAGCTTGAGATAGCGCGCGCACAGTGCGGGTGTCAGCGTTAGCGAGATGACGGCGGAGATAAGGATGGCCGCCGCCAATGTCACCGAAAACTCGCGTAGCAAAATCACCAGCATGTTGTTGCCGAACAGCAGCGGCGCGAACACGGCCACCAGCGACAGGGTGATCGATATCACCGTGAAGCCGATCTCGCGCGTGCCTTCCATCGAGGCCGTCATCGCGTCGGACCCGTTTTCCATGTGGCGGACGATGTTCTCGATCACCACGATGGCATCGTCCACCACGAAGCCGATGCACAGCACCAGGGCCATCAGCGACAACGTGTTCAAGGTGTAGCCCAGCGCCCACATCACGATGAAGGCGCCGGACAGGCTCAGCGGCACGCTCAACGACGCGATCATGGTCGGGCCAAGCCGGCGCAGGAACACCAGCATCACCAGGATCACCATGATGATGGAGATCAACAGGGCGATCTTCACCTCGTGCAGGGCGCTCTGCGTGGTCTGGGTGAGGTCGAAAATGGGGGTGACCTGCACGTCCGCCGGCAGCCACTGTTTGAACTTGGGGATTTCCGCGCGGATGGACTGCGCTGTTTCGATCGAGTTCGCGTTGGCGCGCTTGCTGATCTGCATGGTGACGGCACGGCGGCCCTGGAACCATGCGGCCTGGTATTCATCCTGCTGGCCGCCGGAGATCTTCGCCACGTCCGACAGGTGGATCGGGGTCTGGTTCTTGACGGCGATGATCAGTTTGGAAAAATCTTCCGGTGTCTGCAGGCCGTCGTTGGCGAACACCGTCATCTGCGAACGACCGTCGGTGAGCGTTCCCTGGGGCGAATTGACGTTCGCCGCGCGCAGCGCCTGGGAAACATCGTTGGCCGACAGGCCCTGCGCAGCAAGGGCCTCGGTGTCCAGTTCCACCCGCACCGCATGCGCGGTGCCACCGAAGATCTGCACGCGCGCCACGCCGGGAAGCTGGGCGATCGCGGGCGATAGCAACGTATCGGTG
Organism: Pinirhizobacter sp.; assembly: GCF_036499745.1. Lineage (NCBI taxonomy): Bacteria > Pseudomonadati > Pseudomonadota > Gammaproteobacteria > Lysobacterales > Rhodanobacteraceae > Pinirhizobacter > Pinirhizobacter sp. The sequence goes on along the minus strand of NZ_DASYDG010000017.1, from coordinate 11,811 downwards.
ATGTCGTAGAGCTTGTCGGGCGGTAGCGATGTGGATGTCAGTGACACCAGCAGTACGGGGATCTGCGAAGTGTCGAACTTGAAATAGTTCGGCAACGCCGGCATGCCGGTGGGAAGATCCACCGCCGCGGCATTGATCGCCGATTGCACGTCGCGTGCGGCTTTGTCGGCGTTGCGGTCCATGGTGAAGCGCACCTGCACGAAGCACGAGCCTTCGGTGCATTGCGAGACCATTTCCTCGATACCCGGGATCTGGCCCAGGTGGCGCTCGAGCGGCGCGGCCACGGTGGTGGCCATCACCTGCGCGCTGGCGCCCGGCATCTGGCCAAAGACCACCACGCCGGGAAATTCCAGCGAGGGCAGGGCAGCCACGCCCAGCAGGATGTACGCGACTATGCCGCCCAGGGTAAGCCCCAGCGCAAGTAGCGACGTACCCACGGGCCGTCGGATGAATGGCGCGAATATGTTCACAAACCTCCCAGGCGGGTCGCCTCTCCTGGCGATCCGCGTTGCACGCGTCGTTTCCTTGACCGTTTCCGCGCGCCTTAGTTTAACCGGCGTGCGGGGTATCGTGACGCCACGTTAGGTGGCGACGATAACGAACGCGTGTGCAGGAAGTATGTCCGTGCCGAAAGACAGGGGCGGCGGCATGTGTCGGCCTCCACCGCCCCTTTCATCGTTTCAAACGATGCAAATCGCTCAACGTGCCGGCGAATAACGCAATGTCAGGTAGTACGTACGGCCGAGCTGGTTGAAGTAGCGTGAGGTTTCATAGGTTTTGTCGGCCAGGTTGGCGACCCGGGCCTGGATGCTCCAGGCGGGACGGAACGTCCAGCTGGCGCGGACATCGGCGGTGGTGTATCCGCCCAAACGAGCTGAATTGGCCGCGTCGTCATAGCTGTAGCCGGCGCTGTAAACCGAACCACCCACGCTGAAGTCGCCAAGGTCGCGGTCAAGGTCCAGACGGCCCATGCGACGTGGACGCCGCGCCAGCAGGTTGCCGTCGGTGCCGTCGTCGGCCTGGCTGATCGGCTGCTGCACCGTGGCCGAGGCGCGCAGGTGCCAGCCGTCGATGTCCGTGCCCAGCTGGCCTTCGATGCCGCGCAGGCGGGCGCGCGCCACATTGATCGGTACGAAGTTCTCGTCATAGCCGATGAGATTGGTGAGCTTGGTCTGGTAGGCGTTCACCGCCCAGTTCCACGCGCCGGGGCGGGCCGACAGGCCGATCTCGTAGCTGCGGCCTGATTCAGGTTTCAGGTTCGGGTTGCCGCTACCGAACGGGTAGTACAGGTCGTTGAAGGTGGGCGCGTGGAACGATGACGCCCACGAGGCCGACAGCACCATCTGGTTGTCGAAGTGGTAACCATAGGCAATGCCGCCGGTGTTGTGGTTGCCGAACTGTTCGTTGTGGTCGTGGCGTCCGGAGAGCTGGATCTCATTGGCATCGAAACGGCCCTGGTACAGGGCGAACACGCCGGTATTGTTGCGACGGTCGGCGAGGTAGCCGGTGTCGCTGTCCAGGCGTTCCTGGCTGTAGTCGACGCCCGCGGACACCGACTGGCCCGGGGCAAGGGTGAAGTCGTTCTGCCAGCTTGCCTGGTTCCGCTTCGAATAGCCGAAGCCGATACGCGGACCGAAAGCGTAATTGTCGGCACGGTCCTGGTTCTGGCCGACGGCTACGCTCATGTGCCAGATGTCGGTCACCGGAAAACCGAGGTTGCCGCCCACCACCTGCTGCGACCGGCGGGTGAAGTTGCCGTAGTCGCCGTCGTACTCGATGTCGCCCTTGCTGCGCAGGAAGCTGCCGGACAGCACCACATCGTTGTCCCAGCGGTATCCACCGGAAAGCGCCGCGTTATAGGTGCGGTAGCCGTCCTTGTCGGGCTGGTCGGCGAAGCAGCCGGCGCCGGCATCGGCTGCGCCGACTTTGCAGGCGTTGATGCCGCGCGTGTACTGGCCACCGAGGCTGGCGTTGTACCAGCCGTGATCAGTGCCCCCGGAGATGCCCGCCTGGCCGTCGACCAGGTTATGGCTGCCGGCGGTAAGCGCCAGCGAGGGCGTGGGCGCTTCACCGGCCTGGCCATGGCGGGTGAAGATCTGCAGCACGCCGCCGATGGCGTCGGCGCCGTACAGGCTCGAACGCGGGCCGCGGACGAACTCGATGTGGTCGATCTGCTCCACCGGGATCTGCTCGAAGGCCGGCAGCCCTGCTGCCACGGTGCCCACGCGGACGCCGTCGATCAGCACCAGGGTGTGGGAGGAGTTGGTGCCGCGCACGAACATCGAGGTCTGTTGGCCCAGTCCGCCGGCATTGGCGAAGTTCACGCCGGGCAGGCCGGTGAGCAGATCCTGCACCGATTGCGGCTGCAGGCGGTCGATGTCCTGGCGGGTGATCACCGTTACCGGTGCCAGGGTGTCGTCGATCGGGGTGGCGGTGCGGGTGGCGGTCACCACCACCGTTTGCAGGTTTTGCGTTTGCGGGTCGTCTGCGGCGTGGGCAGCGGTGGTGGCGGCAAACAACGCCGCGGCAAGCAAGGTCTTCTTCATGAGGTTATGCGGGTCCCGGGGTTCGAACGGACCGGCGGCACGAAGGAAGGAATGGAACGAGGTCGCGCACGGGCGCGGGCCAGGTCCGGCTTCGCCCTCCGCGAGCCACCAGCAGCTTCAATCCGCTTGCGCGGATATCCGGGCCGGTCTCCGGGCTGGCGAACGTCGGGACCATCGATCCCGAGGGGAACGGCACCTTCCCGCACTCATCGTGCAGTGGCGTCTTGCCGTTCCTTGCGTCGCTTACCGTTGCGGGGGCAGCGCCGGATTCTCACCGGCTTCCCGTTTCATCCCTTGGGTGAACACCCTAAGGACACCTGGACGGGGCGGATGGTAGCAGGTTCCCCAAACAAGGCCCGATTAGTCGCAGCGCTGGCAGGCGCCGCCGATCCAGGTCTCATACACGGTGTAGTCCTCGTTCAGGGCAACGAGATCCGCGCGGTAGCCTGCGGTGACCTTGCCGAGGTTCTTTTCCAGGCCCAGGAAGGCGGCAGGGAAGGTGGAAGCCATGCGCGCGGCCTCGGCCAGCGGCACGCCCACCATTTCCACGGTGTTGCGCACCGCCGTGGCCATGTCCAGGGCGGATCCGGCCAGAACGCCGCTGGCCGTCTGGCACACGCCATCGCGGGCGGTGATCTTCTCGCCATTGAGGATAAAGGACGGATCGGCCGCCCCTACCGGCGGCATGGCGTCGGTCACCAGGAACATCTTCTGCCGCGGCTTGGCCGCAATCGCCACGCGCAGGGCCGCCGGGTGCACATGGTGGCCGTCGACGATCAGGCCGCACCAGCTGTGCGGATCTTCAAGCGCGGCGCCGACCACGCCGGGTTCGCGGCTGGTGAACGGCGTCATGGCATTGAAGAGATGGGTAAAGCCGCGCACGCCGTTATGCAGGGCATCGCGCATGGTTTCGTAATCGGATGCCGTATGGCCGGCGGCCACGATGACGCCAGCCTCGGTGAGCTGGCGCAGGGTATCGATGCTGGCGCGTTCCGGGGCCAGGGTCAGCAGGGTCACGCCGTTGTGCTTGCCGGCCAGCATCGCGATGTCGTCCATATCCACCGTGCGGAACTTCGCCGGGTTGTGCACGCCCTTGCGCTCAGGTGCCAGGAACGGGCCTTCCAGGTGGATGCCAAGCACACCGGGCACGCCCTCTTCGATGGCCGCGTTCACCGCTTCGATGGCCCGGCGCATCACATCGACATCGTCGCTGATCAGGGTAGGCAGGAAGCCGGTGGTGCCGTAGCGGCGGTGCGCGGCGCCGATGGTGCGGATGGTTTCCACCGTGGGCGCATCGTTGAACAGCACGCCGCCGCCGCCATTGACCTGGCAATCGATGAAACCGGGCAACAGCAAGCGGCCTTCGAGGTCGTGGCGCTCGGCGGCGCGCACGCGTGGATCGGAAGGCAGGGCCAGGCCGGCGATGACATCGCCTTCCAGCAGTACGGCGAAGCCGCCCTGCAGGCCATGGTCGGTCAGGACGCGTCCGTTGACGAGTGCGGTGGTCATGAGGGTCTCTCTCCGATGCGATAGGGCCGGACCGTCAAACGGTCTCGGTCACTTTGTTGAGGTGCGGCGGCACGTCGGGGTTCAGCCCGCGGCGCAGCGACAGCGCGTTGGCCGCGCGATAAAAGCTCTGGATGGTAAGGACGGGCGCGGTAAGCGCATTGGAGCGAGCCAGGGGCAACGCGCCCTCGCCGCTGGCGCCCGGCGCGGCCACCCAGACGCGGGCGCCGCGGCCACGGAACTCGCTGGCCACCGCCAGCGTGCTGGCGAGGGTTTCGTCGTCCTGGGCGAAGAACAGCACCGGGAATTCCGGGCCCACCAGCGCCATCGGCCCGTGTTTGACCTCCGCTGCGCTGAACGCTTCCGCATGCAGGGCGCAGGTTTCCTTGAACTTCAGTGCCGCTTCCAGTGCGATGGCAAAGCCGTAGCCACGGCCCACCACGAAGAAGTTGCGCGCATCCACCAGCGCGTCGACCAGGCCCGACCAATCGGCATCCCAGCCCTGGCGCAGTTGCGCGGGCAGGGCGCGAAGCGCTTCGTCGAGTTCTGTGTCTTCGCTCCAGCGGGCCACCAGGTGCAAGGTAGCCACCAGCGCCGCGATGTAGCTCTTGGTGGCGGCGACGCTTTTCTCAGGGCCCGCGCGCAACGGGATCACTACCTCGGCGGCGGCGGCGAGTGGGGAGTCCTCCACGTTCACCAGCGCCACCACGATGGCGCCGGCGGCACGCGCAGCTTCCGCATTGCGGACAAGATCCGGGCTACGGCCCGACTGCGAGATCGCCAGGTACAGCGCACCTTCCAGCCGTTGGGGTGCGTTGTAGATCGACGTCACCGAAGGCGAAGCAGAAGCGGTGACGATGCCCAGCTGGGTTTCCAGTACATATTTCGCGTACATCGCGGCATGGTCGGAGCTGCCACGTGCGCAGGTGATGGCCATGTTCGGCGAGTGCTGGCGCAGGCGGGCGGCAAGTGCGGACACCACCACCTCGTTCTGCGCGAGCTGGCGCTCCACCACGTCGGCAGCCTCGTGCGCTTCGCGGTACATCAGGGTGCTGCTTGGATCGGTACCGATCTGGTTAGTCATGTCGTTCATTCGCTCTGCAATTCGGCGACGAAGTCGTAGATATCGCCGCGGTACCAGGAACAGGTGAATTCGACGACGCGGCCGTCGTCGAGGAAGCTGCGCCGTTCGATGTTCAGGCCCGCGCTGCCGGTGGGAAGCCGCAGCAGGCGTGCTTGTGCTGCACCGAAGACCACCGCGCGCAGGCGCTGCAGGGCGCGGCGCGGACGGTGGCCGAAGGTGTCGAGCGCTTCGTACAGGGAATCGACCACCACCGACGGATCGGGCAGCAGGGCCAGTGGCACCGCACTGCGTTCGATGGCCAGCGGTTCGTCGCCGGCGTAACGAAGCCGGTGCAGGCGAACCACCTGGGCGCCCGGCGAAAGATTCATCGCCATGGCTTCCTCGGGAGTGACCTCGCCAATACTGCGTTCGAAGAATTCCGAACGCGGGTTCAGCCCGCGGGCGCGGAGGTCTTCGGTGAAGCTGGTCATCCGCGACAGCGGCTTGACGATGCGCTCGGCGATGAAGGTGCCGGCGCCATGGCGCTGGGTAAGCAGGCCGTCTTCCACCAGTCCGCCGATCGCCTTGCGTACGGTCACACGCGAAAGCGCCAGGGCTTTGGCCAGGTCCCGTTCGCTGGGCAGGGCGTGGCCCGCCTCCATCACGCCCTGGTCGATCACATTGCGAATGGCGTGGCGCAGGCGCAGGTAAGCCAGCGGCTGCCGACTCTCGGCAGCGCTGTACAGGCGGTGGTACTCACTGACCAGGGCGCTTTCCATAAGCGGGAAGATACCAATGCCGGACCAGTGCGGCAAGCCTGAACTCGAGGACATTCCTTCCCTGGGGTAAAACAAACACTCGTTTCAGCGATGAAAACGATTATAGATCGTTCCAAATGAAACCTTTCCGCGATTCGGGGCATTCGGCACCGGACCACTGGAAACCCGTGGTATGGCACTGGTATGATCCCCGAGCCCCTTCCCCCTTTGCTTCGAGGTGTGCCGTGTCCGTTGCTTCCTTGCCCGTCGAACCCTTCGACCTGGTGATCTTCGGGGGTACCGGTGACCTTGCGATCCGCAAGTTGCTGCCTGCGCTCTACCACCGCTATATCGACGGCCAGATCCGCCCGGAAAGCCGCATCGTCGGCGTGGCCCGCGAGGCGCTGGACGACGACGGCTACCGTGCCCAGGTGCGTGCGGCGGTTGAAGGCGCCGTTTCCCATGTGGTGCCCGCCACGCTCGACGCCTTCCTGGCCATGGTCGGCTATCGCCCGCTCGACGCCCGGAAGGCCGATGGGTGGGACGACTTCGCCGCCATGCTCGGCATGAGGCCCGACCACGTGCGGGTGTTCTATCTCTCTACCTCGCCGGAACTCTTCGTCGATATCTGCGAACGCCTGGGCGGCTATGGCCTGAACGGCGAGAAGGCCCGCGTGGTGCTTGAAAAGCCCATCGGCCGGGACCTTGCCAGCGCCAACGTGATCAACGATGCCGTGGGCCGCTTCTTTACCGAGTCGCAGATCTATCGCATCGATCATTACCTGGGCAAGGAGACGGTGCAGAACCTGTTGGCGTTGCGCTTCGGCAACGCCCTGTTCGAGCCACTGTGGAATTCAGCCCACATCGACCACGTGCAGATCACCGTGGCCGAAACCCTTGGCGTGGGCCGCCGCGGGTCTTATTACGACCGCGCCGGCGCGTTGCGTGACATGGTGCAGAACCACATCCTGCAGCTGCTTTGCATGGTGGCGATGGAGCCGCCGGCTTCGCTCGCTCCCGATGCCGTGCGCGACGAAAAGCTCAAAGTGCTGCGTTCGCTGCGTCCCATCAACGATGCCAATGCCGCCCAGCTCACCGTGCGCGGCCAGTACCGCGCCGGCGCCGCCGATGGGCAGGGCGTACCGGGTTACCTGGAAGAACTCGGCGAAAAAGAGTCGCGTACCGAAACCTTCGTCGCCCTCAAGGCGGAGATCGGTAACTGGCGCTGGGCCGGCGTACCGTTCTACCTGCGAACCGGCAAGCGCCTGCCGTCGCGGGTTTCTGAAATCGTGGTGACTTTCCGGGCGCTGCCGCATTCGATCTTCGATCCATCATCCGGTCCGCTGCTGCCCAATCGCCTAACCGTGCGCCTGCAGCCGGACGAAGGCGTGAAGCTGTGGCTCACCATCAAACATCCCGGCCCCGGTGGCCTGCGCCTGCGCCACGTGCCGCTGGACATGACCTTCGCCAGCGCCTTCGGCGTACAGCAGCCCGATGCCTACGAGCGCCTTCTGCTCGATGTGGTCCGCGGCAATCCCACCTTGTTCATGCGCCGCGACGAAGTGGAAGCGGCATGGAAGTGGGCCGGCCCCATCCTGGAGGCCTGGGAATCGAGCGGCGATACGCCCAAGGCGTACACCGCCGGCACCTGGGGCCCAAGTGCCGCCGTGGCACTGATCGAGCGCGACGGCCGCAACTGGACCGAAGACGCGCCGTAACAGAAGAACCGGAGAGCCGCATGAGCAAGCCAACCGTCCACGTGCATGATTTCGCCGATCGCCTGACCCTGGCCGACAAGCTGTCCCAGAAGATCGAAGCCCAATTGAAGAAAGGCATCGCCGCGCGTGGCCACGCGGTGCTCGCCGTCTCGGGCGGCAGCACGCCGAAGGCGCTGTTCGCCCTGCTGGCGCGCACGCGGGTTGATTGGTCGAAGATCACCGTCACCCTGGTCGACGAACGCTGGGTACCGGAAACCAGTGAACGATCCAATGCCGCCATGGTGCGCAACCTGTTGCTTAAACAGAATGCGGAAAAAGCCACTTTCCTGCCGCTGTACAACGGTGCGAAAGATCCCGTCGCAGGCTCGGCGGAGCTAACCAAGGCCATCGCCGCTCTCCCCACGCCATTCGACGTTGTCGTGCTGGGCATGGGCACGGATGGCCACACCGCATCGTTCTTCCCCGGGGGCGATCACCTGGCCCAGGCGCTTGACCTGAAGGGCAAGGACACCGTCGTCGCGATGGAAGCCAACGACGCCGGCGAGCCGCGTATCACCCTTACCCTTCCGCGCATCCTCGACACCGAGGCACTGTTCCTGCATTTCGAGGGCGAGGACAAGCGCAAGGTGTTCGACGAAGCGCGCGCTGGTGGCGACTATCCCATTGCCGCCGTGCTGTCGCAATCGAAGACGCCGGTCGACGTTTACTGGAGCCCGTGACGATATGAGCCTTCACCCGACGGTCGCGGCTGTCACCGCACGGCTGGTCGAACGCAGCCGGCCGGGCCGCGATGCCTATCTTTCGCGCGTGGATGCAGCCAAAGGCGACGGCACGCAGCGCCGCCATCTTTCCTGCGGCAACCTCGCCCACGGCTTCGCCGCCTGCGGCCCGGACGACAAGGCCGCCTTGCGCGACGGCCCGGCGGCGAACATCGCCATCGTCAACTCGTACAACGACATGCTCTCGGCGCACCAGCCGTACGAGCGCTATCCCGAACTGATCCGCCGTCTGGCGCGAGAAAACGGCGCCACGGCGCAGGTGGCCGGCGGCGTGCCGGCGATGTGCGACGGTGTCACCCAGGGCCAGCCGGGCATGGAGATGTCGCTGTTCTCGCGCGACCTTATCGCCATGGCCACCGCGATTTCGTTGTCGCACGACATGTTCGACGGCGCCATGTACTTAGGGATATGCGACAAGATCGTGCCGGGTCTCTTGATCGGTGCATTGAGCTTCGGCCAGCTGCCGGCGATCTTCATTCCGTCGGGCCCGATGCCCAGCGGCATCTCCAACGAAGAAAAATCCAAGGTGCGCCAGTCCTACGCCGAGGGCAAGGCAACGCGTGCGGAACTGCTCGAAGCCGAAGCGCGCTCGTACCACTCGGCGGGCACCTGCACTTTCTACGGCACCGCCAACTCCAACCAGATGCTGATGGAGATCATGGGCCTGCACTTGCCCGGTTCGAGCTTTGTATTGCCCGAAACGCCGTTGCGCGACGCGCTTACTGCTGAAGCGGTCAAGCGCATGCTTGAGATCACTGTTCTGGGCAAGGAATACACACCGGTCGGCCGCATGATCGACGAACGCTCGATCGTCAACGGTGTGATTGGCCTGCATGCCACTGGTGGTTCCACCAACCACCTGCTGCATCTGGTGGCCATCGCACGCGCCGCCGGTATCGACCTGCGCTGGGACGATTTTGACGCGCTTTCCGGTGTGGTGCCGTTGCTGGCGCGCGTGTATCCGAATGGCTACGCCGACGTGAACCACTTCCACGATGCCGGTGGCATGACTTTCCTGATCGACCAGCTGCTCGACGCCGGCCTTCTGCACGGCGATGTCCGCACGGTGGCGGGGCAGGGCATGGATGCGTACCGTCAGTTGCCGGGCCTTGATGCGAATGGCAACCTTGAATACAAACCCGTGTCGAAGGAAAGCGGCAACCGCGGTGTGCTGCGCGCGGCATCCGAACCCTTCCGTGCCGATGGCGGCCTGCGCATGCTCTCGGGCAATATCGGCAAGGCGGTAATCAAGGTTTCGTCGGTGCCCGAAGACCGCATGGTGATCGAAGCCCCGGCCGTGGTGTTCGATCACCAGAACGACATCAAGGCCGCCTTCGAGCGTGGCGAGTTGAACCGCGATTTCGTGGCCGTGGTGCGCTTCCAGGGCCCGCGTGCCAATGGCATGCCGGAGCTGCACAAACTTACGCCCACATTAAGCGTGCTGCAGGACCGCGGCCATCGCGTGGCCCTGCTTACCGACGGACGCATGTCCGGTGCCTCCGGCCGCGTGCCGGCGGCGATCCATGTCACACCCGAAGCGGAGTCCGGTGGCCCGATCGGCAAGATCCGTGACGGCGATATTGTGCGCCTGGATGCGCATGCGGGCACTGTCGAGGTGAAGGTGGCCGATGATGAATGGTCGCAACGCGTGTGCGCCACGGCGGACCTCGCCGGCAACCAGTTCGGCATGGGCCGCGAGCTCTTCGCCATCTTCCGCAACGCCGCCAATACCGCCGATGCCGGCGCTGGCGTTTTCTAAACCATATACAGGTTTCCCATGAGTACCGATGCCAAGCAGCAACTCGTCGAGCGCACCCTGCGCCTGGCGCCCGTGGTCCCGGTGGTGATCATCGATGATGCCGCCGCTGCCGTGGGCATGGCGCGCGCGCTGGTGGCCGGCGGAATTCCCGCCATCGAGGTTACCTTGCGCACGGCCGCTGCGCTGGACGCCGTGCGTGCGATCGCCGCCGAAGTGGAAGGTGCCGTGGTTGGCGTTGGCACCGTGCTTACCGCGAAGGATCTGGAAAACTCCTTCAAGGCCGGCGCGAAGTTCGCCGTGTCGCCGGGTAGTGCGCCGCGTTTGCTTGATGCCGCCGATGATTCGGAACTGGCACTGCTACCGGGTGCGGCGACGTCCAGCGAGGCAATGGCGTTGCTGGAGCGCGGTTACCGCTTCCAGAAATTCTTCCCGGCGGTACCGGCTGGTGGCCCCAAGCTGATCGGCGCCTGGGCCAGCCCCTTGCCGCAGATCACCTTCTGCCCCACGGGCGGCATCAGCCTGTCGAATGCGAAGGACTTCCTGGTGCTTGCTAACGTTGCCTGCGTCGGCGGTTCGTGGCTCACGCCGGCCAACCTGCTGCAGGCGCGCGACTTCGCCGCCATCGAGGCGTTGGCCCGCGAGGCGGCGTCGCTGCGTTGATCTGGATCATCTTTAGCGTCTGCTGCAGCGTGCTGGTGTCGGTGCTGCTGCGGTTGTTCCGCGGCTGGCGCGTGGAAGCGGCGCAGGCGATCGCCTTCAATTACCTGGCAGCAGGTTTGCTCACGTGGCTGTTGCTTAAGCCCGCGATGCCTTCGTTGCAACAGCCCGTATCGGTGTACGTCGCCTTCGTCGGCCTTGGTGTGCTATTGCCCGCGGTGTTCGTGACGCTGGCGCGCTCGGTGGTCACCGCGGGCATCGTGCGCACTGAAATCGCGCAGCGCCTGTCGCTGGTGGTATCGCTTACCGCCGCAGCGCTGGTGTTTGGCGACGTGCCCACCGCGGCCAAGGCCGGCGGCATGGCCTTGGGTTTGATCGCCGTGGTGCTGGCGATTGCCGGGCGCCGTGATGGCAGCCCGACGGGTGCATCGCTGTGGCCGTGGATGGTGTTCGCGGGCTTCGGCGTGATCGACGTGTTGCTGAAGTTCGTGGCACAGAGCGGTACGTCGTTTCCGGCGGTGTTGTTGTCGGTATTCGTGCTGGCGTTGATGTTGTCGCTTATAGCCTTGCTGGTGACCCACGCTGTGTTCACCTTGCGTAGCTTCGGCGCAGGCCTGGTGCTTGGCGTGGCCAACTTCGCCAATATCTATTGTTATATCCGCGGGCACCAGGCGTTGGCGGGGCATCCGTCGCTGGTGTTTTCGACGGTCAATATTGGCGTGGTGGTGCTTGGGGCGCTGGTGGGTATCGTGGCGTTTGGCGAGCGGCCGGGGCCGATGCGTTTGACGGGGCTGGGGCTTGCCGTGGTTGCCATCGTGGCGATCAGCCTGGCTTGATCGTGGTTTATCCGATACCAAGCAAAAGAGCTGTGCGCTTTCCTGACAGCCAATTCTCGGTGTAGTTGATCTTCAGATCTTCCCTCAAGTGCGTCTTGAGATGATTTGTCATGGCGCCCAACGAAACGAGGCGTTCTAGCCACCCTTGCTTATGGCAAAAGCGCACAGCAGCCATATCCGGGCTGTTCA